>NZ_JBIRBA010000010.1:0-284918 GCF_044326345.1 Actinomadura sp. 9N215
CACCACCTACCGCGACCTGGGCCAGCCCGATCAGGCCAAACCGCTGGAAGAGCAAGCGTTGGCGATTACCGAGGCCGCCTACGGTCCCCACCACCCCACCGTCGCCACCAGACTGGGGAACCTCGCCACCACCTACCGCGACCTGGGCCAGCCCGATCAGGCCAAACCGCTGGAAGAGCGAGCGTTGGCGATTACCGAGGCCGCCTACGGTCCCCACCACCCCGACGTCGCCATCTGGCTGGGGAACCTCGCCGGCACTTACCGTGTTTTGGGCCAGCCCGATGAGGCCAAACCGCTGGAAGAGCGAGCGTTGGCGATTGCCGAGGCCGCCTACGGTCCCGACCACCCCGACGTCGCCACCAGGCTGGGGAACCTCGCCGCCATCTACAGCGCTCTGGGCCAGCCCGGTGAGGCCAAGCCACGGCTCGACCGAGCATTGGCGATTACCGAGGCCGCCTACGGTCCCCACCACCCCGACGTCGCCACCAGGCTGGGGAACCTCGCCAGCACCTACCGCGACCTGGGCCAGCCCGATCAGGCCAAACCGCTGGAAGAGCGAGCATTGGCGATTACCGAGGCCGCCTACGGTCCCCACCACCCCACCGCCGCCACCATTCTGGGGAACCTCGCCACCACCTACCGCGACCTGGGCCAGCCCGATCAGGCCAAACCGCTGGAAGAGCGAGCATTGGCGATTACCGAGGCCGCCTACGGTCCCCACCACCCCACCGTCGCCACCAGGCTGGGGAACCTCGCCGCCACCTACAGCGACCTGGGGCAGACAGCCGAAGCGATCTCGGCGATCACGCGGGCTAAACGGTGCGCAACAAATGCACTGGGAGCGGAGCATCCCACGACCCAGTCCCTGCAAGAGTTCGCTGAGTTCCTGCACAGAGCGCCAGCCAGCTAGCCGAAAGTGGACCGTACGATGACTAGGCGGTGGAGCGAGTGTGAAGCGGGGGCCTCGCGGCTCCTCTCCCCCCGCGGGCCGGAGGGCACACCCGCGCGGGACTATCTGTCACACTGTCTCGCGTTCGCGCGGGCGCACCCTCCGGGACCGGTGTGGGTGCTAACTGCGCTGCTCACGGGGTCAGATGATCTTGGACGGGAGTGGACATGCCGGAGGCTGCCGCGCTGGTCAGGAGACGTGCGGGGACATGCCTGAACATGTCTGATCTTGCTGTCAACAGATGGGTTGAGCGAGCTCGAACCAGGGGGCTGCGCCGCCCCCTGGACCCCCGCGAGCCGAGGCACTCGTTCGCGCGAAACGGTCTGTCACACTGTGCGCGCCGTTCGCGCGAACGAGCACCCCGGGCCGGTGGCAACGTGCGGCATGCGCGCGGGCAGAGGCACCGACGGGTCTAGGCTGTCGCAACCGTCCGGTCCTAGAGCCGTCAGGGACGTACGATGAGCGTGGTGTCCGATGGGGAGAAGGAGAGATGAGCAGTGGCGGCATCGCTCAGCGAGATCGAGATGCGGCTTCGGGCCGTCGAGGCGCGCGTTGGTCGGCACGATGAGGACATGGCCGCGCTCGTGGACACCGGCAGTCAGACGCTCACGCTCGTAAAGGCGCTCGCCCAGCACGCGGGTTTGGACGTTGACGAGCTGCTCGCCCAGGCAGAGGACGACGTCGAGGACTAGCAGGTCAGCGCCGCCGGGGCTGACGGCAACCCTGACGGCAACGACGGCAACCAACCGGCACCACGGGCGCACGTCTGGCACCGTCTGACCTCGGCCGACTGGGTGGCCTCAGGGTGGTTGTTACTTCTGAAAAGCGGAAGGTCGGCGGTTCGACCCCGCCCCTGCCCACTCTCTGACCAGCGAAAAGGCCCGGAACCATTCTCGGTTCCGGGCCTTTTGACAGCAACGGTGACAGCAACGGCCTCAGCCGAGCACATCCCCCAGCTTCCCGAGCGCCGCCCGCTTTTCGTCGAGGGCCGCGTGAGCGTAAATCGTCATGGTCACCTCGATGTCGCTGTGCCCGACGACGTCCCGGACGATGTGCGGCGGAACGCCGAGGGCCAGGAGCAGCGAGACGCACGAGTGCCGCATGTCGTGGAACCGCATCGACTTCAGCCCCGCGGCTTCCCGGATCCGGCCCCAGCTACGGCGAAGGTTGTCCGGCTCCATGGGTGTGCCGAGCCGGGACGGGAAGACGAGCCCGTAGTCCTGCCAGTGCGGCCAGGCGTCCGCCCGCTCGTCGTCCTGACGGACCTGGTGCTCGCACAGAGCCGTGATGCACAGGTCCGGGAGCGGGACCGTGCGCTTGGTGCGCACGCGTTTCCATCGCGGGATTCCTCGTGGGCTTGGTCGTCGAGCCGGATCGGCTCGCGCGGCATGTCGTCAACCGCGCTGCTCGTTTACCTGTTGAGTATCGGCGGTGGGTCCTGTGCTGCACGCGCGGGTGCTGAATGGCACTTCCTGACCGAGAGGCGCCGAGCAAAGGACAAGGAGTACAGACGACCTCGAGAGCATGCATCCCGTGCGAAGTCCACCGGCTTCGCCGGCAAGGTGGACCAGCACTTCGATCACTACTTCGCTACGTACCTGCCACACAACACGAGCCGCTCCGCTTGGCTGGCCGGCACAGCGGGGATCCGCAGAAGCGTCCGTGATGAGATCGTCGATGTCTACCGGGAGCAGCGCACCGGAGTGGAAAAGATCGCCTGGCTGATCCGCTACCGGGTGAGTGAGGTCCGGCGGCAGTGGGAGAACGGCACACTGTGGAACTACCAGCAGGAACTTTCACCCCCGCTGGCCATCAAGGTGGTGACCCTGCTCGGCCTCGCCGTCCTCACCTCTGGGACGATCTGGACGGTGGGGCGCGCAGCACCGACCGCACCTGCAAGCACGATCACCTCCACGTTCTTGGCACTCCTCGCGGGGGCGCTGGCCAGCCGTGCTTGGCTGCAGATCTTCGTGGAGCACCAGCGATACGCAGCCGACAAAGCCGAGGCAACCAGGATCCAAAAGGGTTGCGAAGCGGCTTTTCGACGCTGGAAGCTCAAACTCGCTGACAAGCCGACCGACCCGGACATGGCCGCCTGGCTGGACCACGACCGAAAAGTCTTGCTGGACGAAGCCCTGCACCACTACGGCTTGACCATGAGCGACATGATCGCGCATGCCTTCATCGAAACCGCCGGATCCCCCACCAAGCGCGCACGGGTTCACAAAGGACCCTGGCGCTATACGCGCTATCGCCTGCTCCTATTCCTCCTCACCAAGGACGGGGTACGTCAGCTCAGCGCCGACCTCGACTTCGAGCGGGGTACCTTCCATGACCGAGCCCGCACCAACTACCGCTACGAGGCCGTGGCAGCCGTCCGGGTACGCCAAGCCGACGACGGCGACCACAGCTTTGAACTCGCCCTCGTCAACGGAGAGCTCGTCAAAGCCGAGATGTTAGCTGCCGCGATGGAAGAACTGCAGGTGGACGAGACCCTCGCAACAGTTTCAGAGACGACGCTGGACGCCGCCGGCCTTGGTCACACGCTGCATGTCATGGAGGGAATCGCAGCAGAGGGCAAGTGCTGGATCGAGCAGGAACGCCAGCGAAAGGCAGATTTCTGAGGCCATGTAGCCACATGGACAACGCTTAGGCCGCACGAGTCGGCATACACAGCACGATCAAGCAACCACTGCTGGCGGCGAGGAAATCACCTCGGTGTTCACCGAGGACGACTCAACTGACTTTCCGCAGGCCTGCGAGGCTCGTCAGCAAGTTGCACGGAGCCATCGCGCACCAGAGGCGGGGCTGGGGCACCCGGCTCGCCACCGAACTGGTCACCGACCTCACAGCCAGCGGTGCAGCATCAGCATTATTAGCGACAAGTCAGACCCCGAGAATGGAAAGTTAAATAGGCCGATATATATCCAATCCAGGGCCCCCATATCAAACCACCGACCTCCAGCAAGAGCCAATCACGTACCGTCACGGCCCTATTTTTTTTCGCACCGAGCAATCGTTTTCTGCCTTCCCGTGCGGCAAGAATGATTACATGCAGACATCGGCGATGCTGGCGAAATTGATCACCCGAGCAGGAACAGAACGGAAGGTCGCCAGAGACACGACCGTTCTTCGGCAGGGTGATGAGTCCGCCCAGGTCGTGCTCCTGCGCCACGGCAGGGTCAAGGTGGAGATCATCAGCTCGGAAGGGGCGATCCTTCTGGCGGCAGTGAGAGGACCGCTCGAAACCCTCGGTGCGCTGGGCGTCATGACCGGAGAGCCGCGCACGGCCACCGTCACCGCGATGTCCCCCTGCACGACCACGGTGCTCAGCGCCGCTCGGTTCCGCAGGCTCTTGACCGAGCACCGGCTGGAGACGGAGGTGACCCAGCAGACAATGTCCCGGTTCGTCGAGGCGGAGCAGTGGCGGATTGAGCAGGCGACCCTCCCCGCCCGAGCACAGCTCATCCACGCGCTGCTGCGGCTGTCGTTCGCCGGACCGAGCGGCCGACCAATCCTCAGCCTCACACAGCGCGAACTTAGCCAGGCGATCGGCAGAGACCTCAGCGTCGTCTCCGCCGCGCTGGGCGAGCTGCGCAAGAACGGGTTGATCACGACGGCGCCCAGGGGCGTAACAATCATGAATCCAGGAGCGCTCCGCAAACTCGTTTGAGTGAATTCGGCGCGGTACCGGATTTCCGGTACCGCGGCTCCCCGGCCCGTCTCACAGTGGAACTGCTCGCTCCCGACCTCACGGAGGTAGAAATGGAGACATACTGCGCTTTCGTCACTTATGACATTGAGCGGTTCAGCGCGCACTCCGAAGCCCAATACCGCTCCGTCCAGGGGACCCTGGAGCAGGCGGTCGAGACCGCGTTCGCGCTCTCCAGCCTCACCGGTCTCTGGGCGTCGGCGACGCGGGAGAGGGGCGGCGACGGCGCCCTCGCGGTCATGTCCCACCAAGCGCTCCCCCAGCTCATCGACGCCTTTCCCGCTCAGCTTCAGCGGATCCTTCGCGACCTGGACCCGGATCTGCGCGCCCGGCGAGCCCGGATCCGGCTCAGAGTGGCCGTCGACGCTGGACTGGTGGACGACGTCCACACCGCCTCCGCACCCAAGATCAAAGTCAGCCGTCTGGTGGACAGTCCCGCTCTGCGTGACGCGCTGACCCGGAGCCACCCAGACGTCACGTTCGTCGCGCTCCTGCTGTCGGCTGAGGTCTTCACGCACTATGTCGCCGGCGGCCGAACGAAACTCCACCCGGCCCAGTTCACCCCCTGCCAGGTCCGCGTGAAGACCTTCGAGCACACCGGTTATCTCCACGTGCCGGTTCCGTCGCTGGCGCAGACCGAGCGCAGGGATCACGCCAAGGCCTGACGGCTCTAGGCCTACGAGCTCTCATTCACCGCTGGCCCCGTCCAGCCGTACACGCCTGGGGTTAGGCATGCACGAATGTCCACGAGATCCATCCACGATCGTCGTACGCGACCGCGGCGTCCCGGCCAGCCGCCGCGCTGAACGAAGGCCCGATGCCGGTTTCGTCATGCCAGGGGGCATGCGCCAGGCCCGCAGGAAGGCAAGGCGCGGTCTCGTCGTCCTCACGGGTGCCAACGGCATCGAAACCACGGCAGTTCACCTGCTGGCGGAGATCTGTACACCGGGCACCACACCGGTCCGTCTCCCAGCCGGGTTCGATTTCCAGGACTGGTCCCCCGACCGTAACGGCGGCTATCTCCTGCGAGTCACGGCCACCCGCTTTCTGGAATGTCCCGCGTCGCTGTTGAGCCTGACGGAACGGCTGCGAGAAGCTCACGCCACTCTGGTAATCGTCATTCCCTCCGGAGTGCAGCTCACCGACCGGATGACGACGGCGGCCGCCGGGTACCTGGTCCAGTGCCTGCCGCCGGACCCCAGGCAGGTCTTCACCATGAGGATCGAGGCTGGGGCCAACGATCCACGGGCCCTCCTGCGCAGCCTCCCCGACGGATTCCTCACCCGATTACTCCCACCGTGGTCGTGTCCACAGGACGCCGTGGACGTCGCCGAGGCGCTCACTCTCCACGAGAGCCCGGCCGGCGACCTGACGAGGGAGCGTGCGCACGACGTTCGCGTGCGCCTCGATCACCAGGCAGACCTGGAAGCGGGCGGATTCCTCCGGCGCGTGACAGATCAGGACGTCATGGACGTCCTGATCTCGGCGGCCACGTTCCGCGGGCAGCCTCTGCAGATCGTCCTTGATAAGGCCGAGCATCTGGCCTCGATGCGCGAAACACCCGGTGAGAGGCCATTCGACGGGACACGCGCGCTGACCGCAGCGGCGCAGCTCGAAGGAGTCCGGGTGGAACCGGCGAATCACGGTCGATCCCGAATCGTCTTCTCGCGTTCTGGCTGGGCGGACGCACTCCTGAGGCACGCATGGCGAAATCGCTCGGCGGGGCTCCTCACACGGTGGTTAGTTTCGCCAGCCGAGCCAGTCCCTGGGAGCATTGGGGGAACGCCGTGTTCACATCGGATCTAGTGGGCATCCAATCGACTATGCAACCGCCCTCTCCTCACATGGACGCCGTCGGCCGCCGGGTCGTCGATGCTCTAGAGCGTCTCCTCCGTCCTGCTGGAGAAGAGGACACAAGTGCCGAGCACGCCCTCAACTGCGCCAGCAGCACAATGACCTCGCGCGCTCCTTCGGTGGCAACCTGAGCACTCGGTACAAGGGAGAACTCGGCACCTTCGCCCTGTCGCTCGGGGACATGCCCAAGGAACTCGCCGTGACCGCCGTGAACAGGGTCTGTCCCCTCAGATATGGTCCCAAATAGCGCCGTGAGGGGGACAAAAGCGACGATCGCGAGTTGGAGCAGGCAGCCCCGCTGCTTCACCGTGCCGGGAGCTCCGATAGTGCCTGCGAGGTAGAGGGACGCAGGGCCACGGTACTCCAGCTCAGCTGGCTGCTCAGGGGTCAGAACCGTGGTGGCGACGCCAATCTGACCTCCTCCCTGCGACACGGCGACGTGCACTGGCTTGTCCGCCGGGATCTCGAAGGCCGCCCTCCCCCACCGCTGGTGGTAGTGGGCACCGTCGATACCGACGGTGACGCCGGCCTTGGCAACGACCCCGCGGCGCATGTGGAGATGCAGGACCCGCGTGGGACCGTCGTGGTGGCGGGCGTAGGGGATGGGCGTCTCGCTCATGCCCGCCATCGCTACCACGGGGTCCTGCCGCCGAGCCACCCCGCATGCGCCACCATCGGCACACGCGCCGCCTAGTGCTCAATTGGGCAGGCAGCGAACGCCCGCCCCGATGTCCTGTCATCAGTGCGATCGCTCAGCGGCATGAGCGGATGTTTCGTCGATGCCAGGGTGTGGCCGCAATTAAGACGGTGTTCCGTACGGTTTGCGCGACGGAGGCGTTGGTGGTGCGGGCCGTTGGGGTGAGGCGATTCTTACAGGAGGTCGGCTGCGTGTATTCGGTGTAGGTGGATGATGATGTCGTAGAAGGTGCCGAGGGCGACGATCGGCTGGTGCTCGTCGGGATACTCGGCGCCGATGTCCCGCGTGGGGCGTGCCTGGCTGAGCCAGCTGCGGGCCGGGGCAGGGGCGGTGCGGGTGTCGAAGATGAAGTCGCGGTAGCGGACCTTGTCGAGGGTGTGTTCGTTGCCGCCCGGCTCGGCGGGGCCCACGGTGACCTGGCGGAGGGGGCCGCCGCCGGGTGGGGAGGCGTTGAACGCGCCGCGGTAGAAGGTGAACCCGACGTTGACGTAACCGCGGCCGATCTGCTGGCGGATGAGGTCGCCCTGGATCCGGTACGGGTACTGCGGACGTGAGTTGCCGTACGCGACGTGACCGTTGTGTGCCGACAGCAGCGTCCGGCCGGTGCGGCGGCTCCACCAGACGGTGTTGTCGGCCATCGCCTGCTCGCGGTACTGCACCGCCTTGAGGATCTCGGCCTGGTCATTGAAATCATGGGAGTACATCGTCGCGACCTGGGAGATGAAGGTCGCGTACTGAAGGGTCGTCGGGTCGGCGCCTCGACGGCGCAGCAGTTCCACAGCGCGCGCGGCGCGTTCGGCCAAGGCGCGGCGCTCGGTCAACGGCTGTTGGGGGTACTTCTGCATCCAGGTGTCCATGTCGGTGGTCGGCCGTAGCCCTCGGTAGAGCCCGGCCAACTGTGGGAGCAGCGTGGGGTCGTGACGCCGTGCGTAGTCGTCCACCCGCGCGAAGAGTTCGTCGCCGGGGTAGTCGACGTCGTTGCCGACGTAGTGCAGCCGGGCGCCGTGCCGCGTGTTGTACGCGCGCATCCAGCGGAAGAGGTCGAGGTATTCGCAGGTGTTCCACAGGCCGGTACTGCCTTGGAACTCCTCGTCCATGATCTGCCGGATGTCGCCCTTGCCGTGCAGGACGTAGTCGTTGATCCGCAGACCGGCGGCGACGTGCACCTCCTGGCTGAACGCCCGGAAGCCCTTCTCCCGCACCAGGTAGCCGAAGACCCGGTGTTTCATGGTGAAGAACTCTCGTGAGTTGTGCGTGGCCTCCCCCAAACCGACGACAGTGGCGCCGTTCACCATCGCGCCCAGCGGCCGCAGATCGTCCTGACCGCCGGTGGGCTCGGTGGAACGCAGCGGATGGGCGTTCGACTCGATCGCCCGCACGACCGGATCGACGGCGGCACGCGCGGAATGTTGGACGGCCAGTGCCGGGAGCACGGCCACGAGCGCGACGAACACCGTCGCCGTGCGGCGCCGTGATGTGATCAACATGGAGTCTCCCTCGCCCGCATGGCCGGTCAGGTCAAGCGACCATGATCGAGTGAGAGCGGGACGGCGGACACTACCGGCAGCGCCAAGATCCCCGTTGGGGCTAGCCCCACCCGGCGTGCGCGAGCGTTCAACGCCGGTGTGGTGTCGTGCTGGTCGTCGGCGATGTGCCGGCGGGACGCATGGCGGCGGCCGTGAACAGCGCGGTCGCCAAGGCGACGATTCCGGCGACGCCGCCGACCAGGTGGAGCCCGTCGGTGTGGGCTTGTTCGGCGGAGCGGGCACCGGGATGGGCGGCCTGGGCGGCCAGCAGGGCGCCCAGGAGCGCGATGCCCAGGGAGGTGCCGGTCTGCCGGGTCGCGTTGATGGTGGCTGCGGCGATGCCGGTGTGCTGCGGCCGGACGGCGGCCATCACGGCGGAGTTGGACGCCGGCATGGTCATGCCGTAGCCGGCGCCCATCAGCGCCAGCACCGCGGCGATGAGGAGATATCCGGTGTCGGGCTGAACGGCCGGGAGTGTGAATGTTCCGGCCGCGACGAGCACGAAGCCGGTGGCCAGGGGGACGCGTGGCCCGGCCTTGGCGATCCAGCGTCCGGCCAGCGGCGGGACGAGGACGGGGACCAGCGCCGGCGCGAGCATCAGGACGCCGACCTCGGCGGCGGAGCGGTGCTGGGCCTGCTGCAGATAGGTCGGCAGGAACACGCTCAGCGAGAACACGCAGAAGCCCACCGCGAACGCGGCCAGGTTCGGGCTGACGAACCGGAGGTCGGTGAACAGCCGGATCGGGAGCATCGGGTGGGTGCCGCGCAGTTCGACGGTCAGAAAAGCCACGAGCCCGCCGGCGGCGACACCTAGGGCAGTGATCGTCGCGGGCGTGTCCCAGCCGTGCTCACCGGCGTTGATCAGCCCGTAGGACAGTGCGCCGAGCCACAGGACGCCCAGGATCTGTCCGGCCGGGTCGAGAGCGGCGTGCCGGGGGTCCGCCGACTCGGGTATGCATCGCCATCCGGTGAGGAGCGCGAGGACGCCGAGCGGGAGGTTGATCAGGAAGATCGACGGCCAGCCGAACGTCTCGACCAGGATCCCGCCGATGACCGGTCCGGCCAGGCTGGAGGCGCCGCCGACGGTGCTCCAGCCGCCGATCACCCTGGCCCGCCGCGCGGGGTCGGGGAACGCCTGCGCGATCAGTGACAGCGATCCGGGCAGTGCGATCGCCGCACCGGCGCCCTGCAGAAAGCGGCCCGCGATCAGCAAGGCCGGTGTCAGGGAAGCGGCGCAGACGGCCGAGCCGAGGGTGAAAAGCGCGACTCCGGTCAGGAACGCGCGTTTGCGGCCGTACCGGTCGCCGAGCGCGCCCGCCGACAGGGCGAGGGCGGACAGGCACAGGGTGTAGGAGGTGACGACCCAGAGCAGGGTGCCGTTGGACGCGCCGAGGGCGGTCTGCATCGACGGCAGCGCGATGATCACGATGTTGACGTCGAGCAGGGCGATGAAGGCGACCAGGTACACGGTGAGCACGAGGCCCGCACTGCTACGGCCCCGGGGCGGTCGGGTGGCGGATTCGGCTGTCATGGGCATGGCGCGTCTCTCCAAGCGGTGAGTGGGGAGGGTGCGGGACGATCAGGTGGCGGCGCGGTCGGCTCGTCTGCGGCTCCAGGCAGGGCCGACGGCCGTGCCGACCAGGCCGAGGACGACCGCGATGCCGATGAGCCACGGGAAGCCCGCCTGGGCGGCGAGAGCGAGCCCGGCGGAGTTGACCAGGGTCACGAAGACCCCCTCGACCGACATCGGCACGCTGTAGTCGGTGGCGGCCGAGGACGGACGGGCCAGGTCCATGGAGACGGTGGAGATCCAGGTGAGTTTGGCGCTGTAGACGGCGTTGACGGCCATCAGGGCCGCCGTCGTCGGTACCGGGTCGGCGCTGCCGGCGGCCGCGGGGAACAGGGCGGCCACGGCCACGATTCCCAGCAGCCCCATCGCCAGCGCGGTTGAGGGCCGGCCGTAGCGGGTGACGGCGACGCCCGCAATGAGCGCGGCCAGCGCCCCAGCCGCCGTGGTCAGTGACTGGACGAGCGCGATCCGGTCCATCGGCCAACCGGCCGACAGCAGCATGGCCGTGCGGGGCGAGGTCGCCAGCCACTCGCTGATCGCGAAGACCGGGATCACGATCACGGCCCAGGCGGCCAGGTGCGGACGCCGGAAGAAGTCGATCAGCTCCCTGCCCGGTGCGCGCCCGTCCTCGGCCGGCTGGACGGGGGGTTCGGTGAAGCGGGCGAGCACGGCCAGCGGGATGGTGAACACAGCGGCCAGGGCGAGCACGGTCACCGTCCATCCGGCGCGCGCGTACAGGAGCAGGGCGCCGCTGGAGCCGGCCAGCATCGACGCCCCGGCCGAAGCGGTGGCGATTCCGCTGGCCACGCCGCGGTCGGCCGAGGGCAGCAGGCGCACCACCAGACCGTTGAGGCCGGTGTCGTGCAGCACCGTGAGCGCCAGCACCAGGCCCATCAGCCCCAGCAGCGCGGGCAGGTCCGCGGACGGGTCCACCGCCGACATCGCCGCCAGCGTGCCGATGAGCGCGACCTGGGTGATCATCACCCAGCCGCGGTAATGCCCGAACCGGGTCAGTCCGTACCGGTCCACCACGGGCGCGGCCAGGAAGCGTGCGAAGTAGACGGCGCCGAGCAGGTTGACCAGGGCGACCGTGCCCATCGGGACTCCTCTGCCGAGCAGGATCGTGCCCAGGGTGAGGAAGAAGAACGAGAACCCGATGTTGGACACCAACGACAGCGAACCGATGACCAGCAACCGCCTCGCGCGGGAGCTCCCCGCCGGCGGGTCACCGGTTCGGACGGGTTCGAGCGCCGTCATCGGGGACCGGGGCCCGTACCGTGCCGGACCGGCGGGAGTGTGTGCGGCGGTTGTTCGGCTGCCGCGACCGTGGTGATGCGCCAGCCGCGGGCGCGTTCGTACCCGTCGTAGAGGTGGGCGAAGATGCCGCCGGCCCGGCGCAGCTCATCGGGGGTCCCGGTCTCGGCGACCCGGCCCGCGTCGAGGGCGACGACCTGGTCGGCGGTGGCCAGGGTCGCCGGGCGGTGGGCGATCACGATCACCGTGCGGCCGGGGTCGCGGGCGAGCGCGGCGATGGCGGCGCCGACGGCCGCCTCGTTCTCCGGATCCAGAGCGGAGGCGGCCTCGTCCATGAGCACGATGGGCGCCTGCTTGAGGAGGGCCCGGGCGATCGACACCCGCTGGCGTTCGCCGCCCGACAGCCGGGCGCCGCCCTCGCCGACGCGGGTCCCCCAGCCGTCCGGTAGGCGCTCGATGACCTCGTCCAGGCGTGCCGCCCGGGCCGCCGCCGTCAGTTCCCGGCGGGTGGCGTCCGGACGGGCGATGCGCAGGTTCTCCTCGATGGTGGTGTCGAACAGGTAGACGTCCTGGAAGACGATGGCGATCTGCTCCAGCAGCGCGGCGGGGTCGTAGCGGCGGACGTCCACACCGCCCACGCGCACGCTTCCCGAGCCTGTGTCGAAGAACCGGGCGATGAGCCGGATGACGGTGCTCTTGCCGGCCCCGGACGGTCCGACCAGCGCCGTGGTGCTGCCGGGCGGGCAGCGGAACGACACGCGCGACAGGGCGGCCTCACCGGCCCCGGCGTAGGTGTAGGTCACCTCGGAGAACTCGACGGAGGTGTCCTCCACGCGCCGCACCGGGTCCGGGCTGCGGGCGAGCGCCGGTGTGCGCAGGACGTCTTCGGCCTCGTCCACGAGGTAGTCCATCGCGCCGAGTCCGGAGGCCAGGCCGACCATCGTGCCGAGGGGTTCGAGGAAGCGGATGGCCAGGACCAGCAGGGCGACGCTGTCGGCGACCGCCAGGGACCCGTCCAGCAGCAACTGCACGACCACCGCCAGCACCGCCGCGTACCCCGCCAGCACCACGGCGTTGTAGGACAGGTCGGGGAACAGCATGCGGCGCAGGGCGCGCCGGTACTGCCGCCGGTGGTCGTCGAACGCCTCGCGCATGCGGGGGGTGCCGGTGGCGGCCAGGCCGGCGGCGCGCAGTACCGGCTGGGCCTGGCCGAACTCGATGGCGCGGCCTGCGGCCTGCTTGCCGGCGATCTCCATGTCGGCCGACACGGCGGCCACCACACGCTTGGAGCGGCGCATCGCGACCAGCGCCAGGACGAAGGTGGCCAGCAGCAGTAGCGCCAGCCGCCAGTCCACCAGGAAGGTCACGGCGGCGACGGTGAGCGGCATCAGAAGGCAGCCGATGGCGGGCGCCGCGACCGTCACGGTCAGCTCGGCGAGATGGTGGGCGACATTGGTGGCGGTGTGGACGAACCGCGCCTTGTGCTCGTCGGTGAACCAGCCCAGCGGCAGCGTTGTCACGTGCCGCATCAGCCGGCGGCGCAGCTGGATCGCCAGTTCCATCGCGGCGGTGAATCCGGCGGCGGACGCGGTCGCCGCCAATGCCGCGTACGCCACCACGCCGAAACCGCCGGCGATCAGCCAGGGAGCCGCGGCGGCGAAGTCGGGCTCAGGCCGCAGCAACGCCCGGAGCACGGGCAGAAGCAGACCCAGCAACGCTCCCTGGACGACCGCGAGGACGGCGGTGAGCAGCCACACCCGTAGCAGCGGTCGAGGATCGGGCCACAGCCGGTACACATTCCGGATCACGACCGGTCTCCCTCGCGCTGAGCCGCCCACATCCGGGCGTACACCCCTCCGCGGGCCAGCAGTTCGTGATGGGTGCCGCACTCGGCGAGCCGTCCGCCGTCCAGGACCAGGATCTGGTCGGCGGACGCGATGGTGTGCAGCCGGTGCGCGATCACGATCACGGTCTTGCCGGCGACGAGCTCGGCCAGCGCGTCCTGCACCGCCGCCTCGCTGTCGGGGTCGAGGGCGGCGGTGGCCTCGTCCAGGACGACGATCGGGGCATCGGAGACGATCGCGCGGGCGATGGACAGCCGCTGCCGCTCACCGCCTGACAGTCCGTCCCGCCCGGTTTCCAGCACCGTGTCGTAGCCGTTGGGGAGCCGTTCGATCACTTGGTGGAGCCGGGCCGCCCTGGCGGCCTCGCGCACTTGTTCGTCGCTGGCGCCGGGGCGGCCGATGCGGATGTTGCCGGCCACGGTGTCGCGCAGCAGCGTCACGTCCTGGAACACCAGCGACATCGACGCCAGCAACGTCCGGGAGGGCAGGTCCCGCACATCGGCGCCGCCGATGCGGACCGCGCCGCCGGTCACGTCGTAGAACCGCGGCACCAGACCGGCCAGCGTGGTCTTTCCGGCCCCCGACGGGCCGACCAGGGCGGTGATCGTGCCGGGCTCGCACACCGCGCTCACGTCGGTGAGCGCGGGGGTGACTCCGTCGTAGGAGAACGACACGCGATCGAACTCGATCCGGTGTCCGCGGGCACGGCGGGGGCGCTCGGGCTCGCGCAACGGGGGCCGGTTCAGCAGCGCGTCGATGTGACCGGCCGCCATACGCGCCATCCGCAGACCATGGCCGCCCCGCAGCACAGGAGCGATCGAGGTCGGCAGCCCGATCCCGACGATCAGGAAGGGCAGCAGGGCGGAGACCGTCAGCGCACCCGCCGCCACCAACACCGATCCGGTGGCCGTCAGGACCGCCAGGATCGCCACCTCCGAACCGAGGACGTGGCTGACGGCCGCGCCCCGCCGGTTCTGGGCCACGAAGGCGCGGTAGGCGTCGGCGTGGTCGGCCATGGCCTGGTCGAACCGCTCCAGCATCGTGCCCGTCGTCCCGCCGAACGTCTTGACCACGCCGATCCCGTCGACGTACTCCACGCTCGCGGCGGTGATCCGGCCCTCGGCGGAGATCAGCCGGGCGATGTGCGGGGGCGAGGCCCGCATCCCGAGGCGGTGGCCGAGCACCCCCAGCAGCGGGACCGCGATGGTGACCAGCGCCATCCGCCAGTCCACCCACACCAGGTAGCCGAACCCGGCGAGCCCCGCGGTGGCCGCCCCCAGCACGCCTCCCAGCGCGTGGGCGAACAGCTCGTGCATCGCCCCCAGATCGCCGGTCATGGCCTTGTTCACCTGACCCGAACCGGACGCACGGAACCATCCGAGCGGCAGCACGCCCAGCCGGGCGGTGATCCGCGTCCGCAGGTGATGGATCATCTCCGCGTCGGCCTCGTGCCCCACATGGGTGGCCAGCCCCGACAGCATCAGCCGCAGGAGCGCACCGGCCGCCCCCACCGCGGCCCAGCCCCACGCCGTGGCGGCCGGCGGCGCGGCGGGCTGGGCGCCGGACGCGGCGAGCGCCGCCCGCCCGATCTCCGCGGCCGCCACGAAGGGCGCCAGCCCCGCCGCCGCGGCGACCACCGAGAGCACCGCCGAGACGATCAACCGGCCCCGTACCGGACGCAGCATGCGGGCCACGGCACCGATGCCGATCAGCGGCGGAGCGTCGGCGCCGATCAGGGGTGGAGCGTCGGCGCCGCCCGTTTCGCCGTCCTGGCGCGGCGGATCGGGCCGGGCTTCCCGGGTGATGTCCGTGGCCGTCATGAAACCCCTCAGCGTGGTGGTGGATCGCCTCCCGTCCGCCGTGGCACACCGGACGGTGACCGTCCGCCCCCGGGCGGGAAGGTTAGGCTTGCCTAAAACCTTGCGTGCTCAAGTCGACGTGATGTCAACTGGGGATCATGGACGAGCGCGCGGTCACCATCGGCGAAGCCGCGGCCCTGTACGGGCTGACGCCCTCCACACTTCGATGGTGGGAAGGCCAGGGCCTCCTGGACCCGCCCGCCCGCGCGGGCGGCAAACGCCTCTACCGGGACGCCGACCTGCGCCGCATCGGGCTGATCTACCTGTGCTGCGTGACCGGCCTGATGCCCCTGGACGAGGCCGCCGCCGTCACCTCGGGCGACACCGACCGCCGCACCTGGCGCCGGACCATCGCCCGGCACATCGCGCGCCTGGAACAGCTGATCGAACAGACCGACGCGGCCCGGAACTTCCTGAGCCACCTGCTGCGCTGCGAGGCCGACGACATGGCCGCCTGCCCGGTTCTCGACGGCGAACTGGCCGCGCGCACACCCCGGGGACGCGTCCACGACACCGACCTCGTCCACGCCGCGGCCGTCGCACGCGCCGGACCCGTCCGGTCTCCCGCCACCCCGAGGCGTGACGAAAAGCCAGGCACCGGCGGAACGCGTGACGAAAATGCGCATCCGCGATGCCCGGGCTGTGGCCAGACCGTCGCGCGGCATGCCCGTGGCCGTCCCCGCGTCTACTGCTCACGCGCCTGCCAGCAGCGCGCCTACCGCACCCGTCGTCCTGGTCGCCGGCCCGCCTGAGCGCTTTCGTCCTTTCGGGCTCAGGGTTTGCCGTGGTCGCGAATCCTCGCCCTGAGTGCCCTGCCACTGCCGTGGACGCTGATCGTGACCGCGCCGACGCACCGCAGCGGCTGCCCGCACCCGCCGAAGCCGGTCTCAGGCGCTGATGCAGACCTGCATCGTGCACTGCCATGCAGGCCGCAGCGGTGGCGTGGGCGCCCCAGGTTTAGGCAGGGAGGACGTTGTGGGTGCGCCGGAACACGTTGCCGGGGTCGTAGCGGCGTTTGACCGTGGCCAGGCGCCGGTAGGTGTCGGGCGGGTAGGCCGCCGCGACGTCCGCGGGTTCGGCCGAGCCGAGGAATCCGACGTAGGCGCCCGAGCCCAGGGCGCTCACTCGCGACCATCGGTGCAGCGCCTGATCCAGGAGCCCGGGCGGCGCGGCGTCCGGGACGAGGAAGGCGGCCGCCGCCATGACTTCGGCGTCCCGGTGGGCGAAGGCGGTCGCGTTCGGGCTGACGCGCGCGGCCGCGCCGCCCATGCTGCGTAGCGAGAGCGCCGCTCCGCCGCCGGTGAACAGTTCGTCGACGGCGGCGACGCGCGCGTCGTCGAGCGTGCTGAAGAAGGTGTTGCGCACCTCCATGCGCAGTCCGGGAGGCAGCGGCCCGGCGTCTTCGAGTACTTCGGCGTAGGGCATGGCCCTGATGTCGTCGGTGGTGATCGGGGCGAGTGCTCGGAACGGGCGCAGCGCCTGCTCCGCCTCGTCGGCGTCCGAACCGGCGTAGCAGCACGTCAGCGTGACGCCTGCGGGATGTCCCGGCATCGCGGGCATGAGGCTGAGCGTCGTGGTCAGCTTCTCGTCGGCGGCCCGCATCAGGTCGCGCCAGCCGGCGATGAGTCCCGGCAGGTCGCCGGCCTGGTAGCCGATCGTTCCGAAATGCACGGAAGTGATCGGCTGGGCGATGAAGTCGAAGCCGACCGCGACGCCGAAGTTGCCGCCGCCGCCGCGCAGCGCCCAGAACAGGTCGGCGTGCTCGACGGCGTCCGCGCCGATCAGCCGGCCGTCCGCGGTGACCAGTTGGACCGAAGCCAGGCTGTCGATGGCCAGCCCGTGCCGGCGCACCATCCAGCCGATGCCGCCTCCCAGCGTCAGCCCGCCCACGCCGACCTGCCTGGTGTCTCCGGCGGTCAGCCCCAGCCCGTGCGGGCTCAGCGCCGCGGCCACCGCGCCCCAGGTCGCGCCCGCGCCGACGCGCACCCGCCGCGCCGGGCGCCCGGAGGCCGGGTCCAGCAGGCGCACACCATTGATCCGGCGCGTGTCGATGATCATTCCGTGGGTGCTCGTGCTCAACCCCGCCATGCTGTGTCCGCCGGACCGCACCGTCACGGCCAGCCCGGCGCCGGCCGCGTAGCGCAGCGCCGCCGCGACCCCGGCCGCGTCGCTGGGACGGACCACCAGGTCGGGCGTGCCGTCGGCGAACAAGACCGCCGCGGACTCGGGGTAGCCGTCGTCCCCCGGCCTCAGCACCCCCGCGAGGTTCTCCAGCGTTGCTGCGGGACGTTCGCTGCTCGATATCTGTGTCATGGGGACGATGGTGCCGACCCCGCAGGTCTTCGGTCGTCGGGCACAGGGCGTGTGTTTCTGCTGCTCAGCGAGGAGTCGGCCGTCCGCCCGTGTACTACGGCGGGAGTAGGCGGCAATGGGTCCGGCGGGAGGACGCGCCTGCGGAACCGGCCCGTATCCTCGGAGAATGCGTACCGATCGCGGCTTGCGGAGGCTCTACGGCGCCGGATGGCTCATCTCCGCGGGCGTCATGCTCGTCGCCGCCCGCATGTGGCTCCTTCACCTGCGCGAGGTGGAGCAGCGCGCCGAAGAGGCGGAGCGAACCAAGGACGAGGCCGCCAGGCGCAGGGCCGTCGAGGAGCGGTTGCGCATCGCACGGGAACTGCACGATTCGCTCACGCACAGCATCTCGGTGATCCAGGTGCACGCCGGCGTCGAGGTGCACCTGGCGGGCAAGCGCGGTGAGGATGTGCCGCCCGCGCTGCTGGCGATCCAGGAGGCCGGCGCGGACGCCGCCAGGGAACTGCGGGCCACACTCAGCGTGCTGCGCGCCGACGAGGACGCCGAGAGCAGCGGCCTCGGCCAGCTGGAAAGCCTGGTGGCACGGGCGCGCACGGCCGGGTTGCAGGTGACCGTGACGGTGACCGGCGCGCGATGCCGGCTCACGCGCGACGTCGACCAGGCCGCCTACCGCATCGTGCAGGAGGCGCTCACCAACGTCTCGCGGCACGCAGCGGGGGCGAGCGCCACGGTTCAGGTGCGCTACGGATCCAGCCCCCACCCACCACCATCCAACGGACGAGCTCCGCTCGACGCCCCGTCCTCCAGCCCCCACCCACCACCATTCAACGGACGAGCTCCGCTCGACGCCCCGAATCTGCTGATCGTCCAGGTGGACAACGACGGCGGCGCGAGCAGCGTCCCGTCGGCGGGGCAAGGGCTCGGCCTGATCGGCATGCGCGAACGGGTCACCGCGCTCGGCGGCCGCCTGGACGCCGGGCCGCGCGAGGACGGCGGCTTCCGGGTACGCGCCGAACTGCCGATCCGGGCGGCAACATGATCCGTGTCCTGCTGGCCGACGACCAGGTGCTGATCCGCAGCGGGATCCGGTCGCTGCTCGACTCCGAGGACGACATCGAAGTGGTCGCCGAGGCCGCCGACGGTCAGCAGGCGATCGCACTGGCCGCCGAGCACCGCCCGGACATCGCGCTGGTCGACATCCAGATGCCGGTTCTCGACGGCATCGAGGCGACCCGGCGGATCGTCGCCGACCGGCGGCTGGCCGGCGTCCGCGTCGTCATCCTCACCAACTACGGGCTGGACGAGTACATCTTCCGCGCGCTGCGGGCCGGCGCGAGCGGCTTCCTGCTCAAGGACACCCACCCCGCCGAGCTGCTCCAGGCGCTGCGGGTGGCCGAGCGCGGGGACGCGCTGCTCTCCCCCGCGGTCACCCGCCGGCTGATCAGCGAGTTCGTCGCCCGCCCACCGGACGCGCTGGCCGCGGCGGGAATGGAGCCGCTGACCAACAGGGAACGTGAAGTCGTCGCCCTGGTCGCCCACGGACTGAACAACGACGAAATAGCCGAAACCATGGTGCTCAGCCCCACCACGGCCAAGACCCACGTCAGCAGGGCGATGACCAAGCTCGGCGCACGCGACCGCGCCCAGCTCGTCGTGTTCGCCTACCAGAGCGGCCTGGTAAGCCCCCGCGACCCCACCCCACCCACCAGCGGCACCCGCTGAATCAACCGCCTGCCCCCTCGAACGGTGGGAGGTGACATACGGCGTCTATCGGACGTTTGCCCAGGTCCCCTAGGGTCGCCCGCATGGAAGACGATCTTGACTCTGCTGTACGGCAGGCGTCGGTCCGGGGGGCGCTTTCGCGGCGGGGGGTGCTGGCCGCGGGCGGCGCCCTGGCCCTGCCCGGCGTCCTCGGGGCCGCCCGTCCCCCGCGTCGGCGGCCGCGCGTCCTGGTCGCGACCAATGAGCCGTGGGGGACCTACCACGTCCGGCCCCTGCTGCCCGAGGCCACCGGCCGGGGCTGGCGGCTTACCCAGCTCGTCCCGGACCGTTCCCAGATCCAGCCCGGCGAGACCGTTCCCATCGCGACGCTGGACGAGGCGCCGGAGGCCGACCTCATCGTCGTCACCGGAGCGGGCGAGTGGCCGCTGGAGTGCGCGAACCGGTTCCGCGCGCTCCCGCTCGCGGCCAGCTCGCTGGCCTACCTCGGCCCTGGACAGGCCCCGGGTGCGCGGCGACTCCGCAACCGCCTGCGGCTCGTCACGTCCCAGTCGCCGGCCGAGGCGCGCTCGTTTCGCGGCTACCTGGGCACCAACCGGCGCATCATGGTCACCGGCTCGCCTCAGACCGACGCCCTGCCGGCCCGCGCCGCCGAGCCCGGCCTGGTGCTCGTGCTGACCAGCGTCACCCACGACGACGAGACCGGCGGTGCCGCACCCGGCACGCGACTCCTGCTGGACGCGGCCGCCAATCTCCAGGCCGCCGGCAAGCGCATCCTCGTCGGCATTCACCCGCGCGAGGACCGCTCGCTGTGGGACCGGTACGAGATCAGCGACGTCCCGTCCCTGCAAGCCTCCGCTCGGGCGGAGGCGGCCATCGGGATCCCCGGGACCGTTTTCCCGCTGATCGCCGCGGTCGGCACCCCGCTGGTCGGCTGCACCGACCCGGCATTGACCGTCCCCGACTACCTGCTGGCCGTGTGCTCCTCCACCATCGACGACGCCACCGATGCCGTCGCCGCTATCCAGGACGCCCGGCCGTCGCCTCCGGACACGCTCGCGGACGCCGTCGGACCCATCGGCGGCTCCACCGCCCGCCTCTTGGACGCCTGGTCACGCGTCGCCTCGCGCAAGCCGTAGGAGACGCCGCAGCGCTGTCGCCACGGTCAGGTCCTCCCATGCCAAAGCGTCGAGCTGTACATGAACACCGCGTCCGGGCGGCGCCACTTCACCCCCGACGGGCACCTGCCACAAGCCGGACGGCGCTGGCCGAAACCGGCAGCACCATGACGAGCAGCCTCACCGCCATGCTCGGCGGCTGGCTGACCGGCGGCGGACGGATCCGCTCGGTCATCGGCAACACGCTGCTCCTACGGGACGGCCGGCCGTGGCTCGCCCTCGGCACACCCGGCATCCCCCCACATCACGGTGCCGCAGGTCATGACGAGCATCCTCGAAAGCGGCCTGGACCCGTACGCGGCGGACGACGCACCACGCATGATGCCGCTCGCCGACGACTATTCGGTGACGGTCGAAAGCCGGCTGCCGCCCGAGGTCGTCGCCGAGGTCGCCCGCATGGGAATCCTGGTCCGGCCGATGGCGCCGTACCAGTACCAGATGGGCAGCTTCCACATGACCTGGTGCGACGACACGGGCGCGCTGCACGCGTCCGCCGGCCCCCGCCGCGCCGGCCAGGCCGCCGGATTCTGACCACCCGGTTGGGGCGGTCCCGTCGTGGTGGTGGTCGGTAGCCTGCAGGTGTGCGGAGATCGAGGTCTGGGGGCGATCAGGATGGCTGACGCCGGGGACGTTCGCCGGTTGGCGTCTGCGCTGCCTCATGTGGTCGAGATCGACAGCGACGGGTTCGACTTCCGGGTCGGCGGCAAAGGATTCGTCTGGTCCTATCCCGAGCGCAGTCCGGGTAAGCCGCGCGTCATCCGGACCGACGTCGCCGTGCTGTACGTCGGCGACGAGGCGGAGAAGCAGGCGTTGCTGCTCGGCGAGCCGGAACTCTTCTTCACCACACCCGCCTACGACGGGATGCCCCTGGTCATGCTGTGGCTGGACAAAGTGGACCTCGACCGTCTGGACGAGCTCGTCACCGACGCCTGGCGCATGCGTGCACCGGACACGCTCGTCGGCGACCTCGACGCCGCGGCCGACTAGCCGGCCCTGCCCATCGCGCTGACCGGCGCGATCGTCCCCGGCTTCCCCCTGGTGAACAAGAGCTTCAACCTCTCCTACGCCGGCAACGACCTGTAGTTCCTACGCGTTCACTGCGAAGCGGTGTGGCGGACCGATGTCTGGGCGGCGTAGACGATGATGTTGTCGCGGTAGCTGCGGTCGTTCTGGTCGAACGAGCCGCCGCAGGTGACCAGCCGGAGCCCGGCGTGGTCGAGCGGGCCGTAGACGCGGTCGGTCGGGAACCGCTCCTTGGGGACGCGTTCCACGGACTCGACAGTGAAGACGGCGGTCTTGCCGTCCTTCCGGGTCACTTCGATGCGGTGTCCGGGTCGTAGCCGTCCCAGTTCGTAGAAGACGGCGGCGCCCTTCGCCGAGTCGACATGGCCGAGGATGACGGCCGCGCCGCGTTCTCCCGGGGTGGGACCGTGGTCGTACCAGCCTGCCTCGTCCAGGCGCTCGGCCGGCGGCACCTGGACGGAACCGTCGGCGGCCAATCCCAGCCGGGACAACGGAGCCCGGACCCCGATCGAGGGAACGACCACCTGGACGGGCGCCGAGCGATCAAGCACCGGCCCGCGATGGTCGGCGGCCCGGGGCACCGCCGCCCACGCGGGCGGCTGCGGTGGACCGTCGGCGCCGCGCAGCCCCAGCCCGACCATGACGAGCCCGGCGGCCAGCAAGGCGATCGTCAGCGTCAACAACCCGCGCATTTCCCCTTCACCCGCTCACTGGCAGTTGTTCCCGAGAAAGGCTCCGGTGGCGGCCACCGAATGGTGACGGCCACCGGAAATCGGTCGTTACGCGGCGGCGTTGCCGCGTCGGCGGACGGCCATTGCGCCGATACCGAGCCCGCCGAGCAGCAGGACGCCCCCACCGGCGAGCAGCGCGGCGTCGGCACCGCCGGCGCCGCCCCCGAACCCGGTCCCGGCGCCGCCCTTCGGGTTGGACGTCGTCTTCGGGTGCGCCTTGCCGTCCACGACGATGATCTCGCCGGTCGACTTGTGGGCGCCGCACCTGACCAGGACGGTGTACGTGCCCGGGAAGGTGTCCTTCTTGATGGTCGCGAGGCCCGCGCGCCCGTCGACCTCCTCGGCGCCGTTCAGCGGGACGGCCCCGCCCACGAACGCCAGCGAGCCGGCCGTCCCGTCGGCGGTGCACTTCTTCCCGACCACGGTGATCTTGTCGCCGGGGCGGGCCTGCTTCGGCTGCACGACCACGTCGCCGGGGTCGGCCATCGCGGGCGCGGCGAGCCCGACCGTTATGGCGCCGAAGACGAGACCGAAGGCGGCAGTTTTACCGAGTCGCATTTCCACTCCATTACGACACGGTGGCTTACTCGACTTTCAGCTCGTGAACCCGTGCCCTCTTACGCCTTCATACGATGAGGGCGCCACCCGTTTGGTTCGAGCTTTTCCGGGCCACTTCCGAACACACAAGATCACAATTCCAGCCGAAAAAAGTTGTAGTGATAGTCGTCACACTCGGAGTGCCGGTCAACGGATTCCGAGAATCCAGCGCAGCCGGTGGGCTTGCCGGGCGCCGATCAGGGCCTCGGCCGTGTCGATCAGCTGCCCGAGCAGCCGCGTCATCTCCCCGGTCGGCGGACGGTAAGCGGTCGCGGCGGCGCGACGGGACCAGACGGTCAAGTCGGCGCGTGCTCGGTCGCCGAGTTGTCCGTCACCGGTGGCCAGCAGGTGAAGGTCGACGTGGACGCGGGTCCAGGTGTCCTTCTCACGCAGTTGGTCGTAGGCCGCCAGCCGGACATGCGGCGGTATGCCGGCGTCCAGCAGGGCCCATAGCTCCACGGCCGGCACTGCGTCGGGTTGGTTGTGCAGTGCCTGCTTGGTCGCGTGGACGACCACCGGCGCCGGGTCGGTGAGCATGCGGGCGATGCGGGTGACAGGGCCGCCCAGGCGGCGGACGGCCCGTACCGCTTCGGCCCGCACCCGGGGACTCGGGTGTTCCAGGAACGGCAGGAGCACATCCACGTCCTGGCGCGTGCCGCATTCCCCGAGTCCGGCGACCAGCGCACGGGCACGGCCCGGCGGCCGATCGAGGGTCAGGGCATCGCGGTAGATCGCGGCAGGGCTGCGGTCCGCGCGGCGGACGGCCCACTGCGCGGTGGCGCGCATCAGTGCCGACCGGTCCGCCAGATGAGCCGCACCCGATTCGGGACGGCCGAGCTTCACCAGTGCGGTGAGCGCCTCGATCCCGACCTTCGCGCTCCCCCGCCTCAACAACCGTTCCAGCACCTCGACGTTCCCGTCCCGGACGGCACCTGCCACCAGCCACTCCGCGCACTGGAGCCGGCAGACCCCATCGTGCTCACGCAGGGCGGCACGCATGACCTCCTCGCGCCGGGGACGATCTGATGCCAGCCACAACCGGTACGCCAGCCGCCGCACCCCGATGTCGGGGTGCACACGGGCCGACGCCAGCACTCCGTCCGGGGCCTTGCGCAGCGCCCCGGCGACGGCCTCCAGAGCGTGCCCGCCGCGCGCCCATGATCCGATCGCCACCGCGGCGCTCGCCATCGCCAGCAATGCCGGAGCACCCGCCGACCGCAATGCGATGGCGAATGACCGGCGCGCACGCTCACGCACCTGCGGCACCCAGTCAGCGGTCCGCAGCACCAGTACGGGAAGCAGCAACTCATCGGTACGCATCACCGGGCCCGTGACCGCTGACTCCCGTCGGTGGCCCGTCCGCGAGCAGGCCGCCACCAGCCGTGAAAGGCGCGCGTCCTCCGGCAGCCGCTCCTTCGCCCCGACCGGCCTCCCGCCGTACGCCGGCGCGGAGGTGCGCAGCGCCCGGTCGAGTCCGATCCAGGTCTTCGCGGCGGCGACCGTCAACATCGCGACGACCTCGTCCGAGTGCTGGCGGCCCGCTGCGGCCTGGATGACCCGCGTCGCCAGCGGACCGTAGCCGGGAGCGTGGAACTCGTGGACGACGTGGATCGGGCCGGCCAGCCGAGCGTTGAATTCCGCCAGGTCCTCGACCGGAACACGCAGTTCCCGGATCGTGCCGTCGCCCGTCCGCCGCACCGGGTAACGGCGTGCGAATTCCGCGTCCGCGTCGAACTCGAAACGCGTCACGAACCCGGCGCCCGACACCGGCACGTACAAGTCCCGGGCGATCTTCACCGCGTACGCCTCGTTCAGCACGGGATTGAAGATCTGCTGATCCGGCAGCCGGGAAGGCCAGGCTCGCCACCCCGTTGCACACAGCGACGACAACTCCGCCGGCCCGACCGGGCGCCACAACGTCACCGTAGGCCGGCCGCTCTTGCCCGCCTCGCCCCGTTGATCGTCCACGAACCGAGTCTGGCGATCCCGCCGGACCGCGACAACCGGATATCCCGTCCGACGTCACCTCCGGTCAGGCAGCCGTCGACTAGTAGAGCCATCGGTCGAGCACTGCGGGCCAGAAATGAGTCTGGTGGTCACCGTCCGCAATGGCGGCCTGGTCGAGCGCTCCGATCTGCTCCAGCAGGTCGGCGAGTTCCGATAGCGCTTCCTCTTCGGCCTGTTCGTCCTCATCCCACCGGTCGATGGCGGTCGAGCCGGTCAACCGGCTGCCGACCAGGTGCAGGGAACACAGCCAATGGTTGATCGTCGAGTTGACGAATCTCGCGGCGCCGTCCGACACCCCTGCTTGCAGTACCTGGCCGGTTTCCGGCGCGGCACCGTACTCCCACGCCAAAGCGGATAGGTCGTCGTCGAGGCGCGCCAATCTATACATCGTCGGCTCCGCGCAAAACGACACCGCATCCACCAGGCCGTCGACCAGCGGTACGCCACAGGAAACCAGCGCCGCCTTTTGTGGTTCGGGAAGCCGCCAGGTCGCCACGTCGGATTCGGCGGCACGCACCACCCGCCCAGCACCTGCCCAGGAGGTGACCGCCGCGAAGGCAGGAGGCACCGGGAGTTCACCATCAGACACGCCGCTGAGGATATCCAGATCTCAGGGCGTGCCCGATTATAGGCAGTGCCTCCAGGAGTAGTGGTAGGTCGTCTTGATGCTGCCGTCGGCGGAGTCCATGCCGATGTGGCCGACCTTCGACGGATCCGAAGAGCCCGGGTCGACTCTCAGTTCCGTGTTGACGTAGATGATCGACGTCCGCTCGCCGCAGCGGGACCATACGAACTGGGGCACGTCCATAACGTCTACGAACTGCCAGTTCTTCTTATAAGGGCCGGACAGGGAATGTACGGACTCCCTGATACGCGGATCGCCGTGGAAGTGGTAGCTGGCGCGTAGGGTGGCGCTCGCGCCGCTCGGCAAAGAGGCGTAGCCACGGTACTCCGCCGAGGAGATGGCGAAGGAGAAGCCCAAGGGGACGTTCACTCTCAGGGTGATCTGGCAGTTCTTTAGGGCGTCGGTGGGTTCGAATACGCCACCTGCCTGTGCGAGGTACTTGGCATAAGTGACTTTGAACGCCTCACTGGTCTCCGACAGGGCGGCCGCCGCGGTCCCACGTAGACATCCGCTACCGTTGAGGGTCACAACTTCGATGGTGACCCCGTCGGGACCACGTCCGAGCAATTGCTCGGACGCGGCGGCGCCAGGCGCCACGGCTATCGCGAGCGCGACGGCGACGGGAATGGCGAACCCTTTGCGCATTGCGGTTCCTCCGCTCGAACCCAGAATCTGAGCGAAGGCTAACCTCAGAAGTCAAATACTGTCAATCAAGACTTTTCAACTTTCGATCCTCTTCAATTTCCCGAGGCGCTTCAGTCGCCTTATCGGAGGGCCGATTCGCCCTTGCCGGTGCGGCGCGGTGTTCACCAGCTGATTCCGGCCGCCACCGGCAGGTGGTCGCTGCCGGTGGACGGCAGCACCCGCGAACTCGCCGGGTCCACGCCGCGGACCATGATCTGGTCGATCCGCGCCACCGGGAAGGACGCCGGCCAGGTGAAGCCGAAGCCGTGCCCGGCCGTGTCCTGCACCGAGCGCATCCGCGAGGTGATGCCGGTGAACGCGCGATCGTCCATGGTGCCGTTCAGGTCGCCGAGCAGCACCAGCCGCTCGTTCTGGTCGGCGGCGATGGCCTCGCCGAGCGCCTGGGCGCCCCTGTCGCGGTGGCCCGTCCAGAAGCCCGCCCTGGGATTCACCCGTACCGACCCCAGGTGGGCCACGTACACGGCCAGCGGACCCTGGTCCGTGGCCACCGTGGTGCGCAGCGCCCGGGTGTAGGTCAGCTTGACGTCGGCCGGCTTGGTGTCCCCCAGCGGCCCGACGTCGATCTTGGTGTCGACCGGCCGGCTGTCCGACAGCGGCAGCTTGCTCCACAGCCCGACCGTGCCCTGCACCGTGTGGTGCGGGTACGCCTCGGCCAGCGCTTTTTCGTACGTGCCCCTGGCCTGCTCGGTCATCTCCTGCAGGGCCAGGACGTCCGCGCCGGAGGCGGCCAGGTCACGGGCGGTGCGGGCCGGGTCGGGGTTGTCGGCGCCGACGTTGTGGCTGGCCACCGTGAGGTCGCCGCCCGGGTGGGACTTGTCGGTGAGCAGCCCGCCGAACAGGTTCAGCCACACCGCGACCGGCAGCACTAGGGCGACCACCGCGGAGGCCGAGCGGCGCAACAGCGCCCCGGTCAGCAGCACCGGGATGAACAGGCCGAACCACGGCAGGAAGGTCTCCACCAGGCTGCCGAGGTTCTTGGCCCGGTTCGGGATGTGCGCGTGCAACAGCATGAACAGGCCCAGCAGGAGCGCCAGCGCCGCGAGCACCAGGCCGCGCCTCCAGGGTTCCGGCCGCGAGCCGATGGGGATCGCCCGGTGGACGCCGCCGCGCCGGGAATCGGAGCCGGTCTCCCGGCCGCCGACGTCGTCCTGCACGGGCTCGGCCGTTCTCACCTGCGTCATCGTCTGTCCTGGCGCACTGCCGGTCACTGCTGCTTCCTCGGGTCTGGGTGGGGTCGGCGCACGGACGCCGTGGTCCATGCCTCCACTTAAGACGGACGAGTGTTGCAGCGGCGTATGCGGTTTTTGATACGCCCGCGATACACCAGATCCTCGGCATCAGCGCCAGGCGGTGAGGTCGCGTCAGACGGTGGGGCTGTCCGAGGGTGCGGCTTCAGGTGACGGTGGCGGTGGCGGTGGCGGCATCGGGGTGTCGATGAGGGTGTCGAAGCGGAGGCCGCTGGACGATTCGCCGCGGCCCACGCCGCGGTGGGCGCTGAGCCAGAGCACTACGCGGCCGTCCCGCCAGCGGGTCCGGTTGAAGGCCACGGACAGGCGGGTGCCCGCTTGCGGCACTTCCTCCTCGTTCACGAAGTACTGCTTTCCCGCGTCGAAGCCGTGACGGAGGAGGGTGGTGCGGGCCGGGACGGGCTGGCCGTCCACGACGCTGGGTATCGCGGCGCGCTGGAGTTGGATCTCCCGGTTGTCGCCTGGCACGCGCACCGGGATGAACGGGATCCAGTGTTCCGGGATGACGTTCATCGCCTGGTACGAGATCGGGGCGCGGGGCGGGTCGTCGTCGTCGCCGGGCGCCGGTTCCGCGTGCCGCTGCCGGAACACCAGGGCCTCGGCGGCGGCCTCGCTGCCGCGGCGCGGTTCGCCGGTCGGCATCCGTACGGTCTGCTCGATGCCCCAGACCAGGTTGGCGTTCTCGTCGCGGATCATCAGGACCTCCTCCAGCGCGGGGCCCTCGGCGACCTTCGGGACGCTCGGCGGCAGCAGGAGGTCGGTGTCCGCGGGGACGTGCGCGGTGCCGATCGTGTCCAGGGTGAACATCGACCAGCGGCGCTGGTCCTCGTCGTCGCCTGCGCCGGCTGGGGTGATCCAGAGCTTCTCGCCGAAGACGTCCGTGACGACCAGGCCGCGGATCTTGTTCATCGTGCCCGCGGGCAGGTCGCAGGGAAGCTGGTACCAGTCGTTGCTGAACACCAGCGCGAATTCCAGGAAGATCAGGCGCGCGAGGTCGGTGCTGTCCGGGCGGACGGCGGCGAAGTTGGTGCGTCCGTCCTCGATCGCCCACCAGCGCGGCAGCGGCATCCCCGAGAAGCGGACCGGGGCCGGGAAGACCGTGCGGCTGAGCGTCTTCTCCGGGGGCTTCGTCCCGCCGAGGGGCGGGCCGGGGTCGACGGAGAAGGCGTGCCAGTCGAGTTCGCCGCCCGGGTACTCCTGGGCGGTGACGACCTTCTCGCCGCCGCCGGGCACCGAGGCGGACACGGAGAAGCGGTGTTCGAGGCGGCGCGGGTCCCAGGTGGCGTCGCCGTCCGGACGTTCGGCGGTGACGCCGGTCGGCTGGTCGATCAGCGCGTCGAACCAGGCGACCAGGCGCTTGCCGAGGTTGTTGAGCGTGGCGCGGTGCAGCAGCCCGTTGATGCCGTCGGCGGCGTTCCCGCCGCCCTTGATGTGCCGGTAGAGCAGGTAGCCGTCCATCCGGCGGCCGGCGATCGTCTGCATCGTCGCCCAGACCTCGGGGTGCGCGAGCCGGGCGGTGTCCTCTTTCGCGGGGTGTTCGGGGTCCGGCAGCCCGATGGGGTACTTGTCGATGTACTGCCGCTCGAAGCGGAAGAGGTCCAGGCCGAGCAGGTTGTGCTTGCCGAGCAGCTTCAGCCACCGGTGGCCGATCATCAGGCGGAGGTCGAAGGCGATCTCCTCGTCCCCGAACGCGAACGGCAGCAGCCGCCGCTCGGCCATGGTCTCCAGCGGACGGTCGGTGGGCAGGTCCTCGGGCGGGCCGCCGTGCGGACGGAACCGGGTGGGCCGCGACGGGCTGACCGAGTAGGTGGCGGTGACGGGCGAGCCGGCGTCCGTGCCGCGGAACTCGCCGAGCTGCCACTGCCGGGTCAGCATCCACAGCGGGTCGCGCACCTCGACGCGCAGCGCCCTCTCGAAGTCGGCGGTGCGGGGGCGTCCCTCCAGCCGGTTCCACACGCCCACGGTCGGGTGGTGACGCTGGGCCAGCTCTTCGGCGAACGTCGGCGGGACGGGGTTCGGCTCACTCATGGGCGGCCCTCCAGCGCAGGTTGGCGATCGCAAGGTCGGTGCCGATGGTGATCTGCCGCCGGGTCGCCGACATCACCGTGGCCGGGAGCATGTGCGCGTACGGCGTGCCGCCGAGATGGTCGGGCTCGACGGCGCGGGTCTTCGCCAGCTCGAAGGTCTCGGTGATCGCGTCGATCAGGTCGCCGGGCGTCCAGCGCCCGGCGGGGACGCGGACCGGCGGGACGACGAGGAGCATCGCCTGCGGGGGTTCGGCGTCCGGGCCGTCGTAGTGCACCGCGATTCCGGTGGTCTCGCGCTCGGCCGGGATCACCTCGGTCCATTCGTCGAACACCAGCCCGCACTGGTCGCCGATCAGCGGGGACGTGTAGTGCGCGGTGAACAGCAGCCGGTCTTCGTTGAGCTGGTCGGGCAGGTTCGGATCCTTGGCGAACTCCATGGCCAGCCAGTGGTCGCCCGCGACGTACGGCAGCTGGACGGGCGACAGCGCCGGCTCCTTCCAGCCCAGGATGCCGAGCAGCCCGCCGGGGCCGAGGAGCCCACCGGCCAGGGTCACGACCTTCTCCCACAGCCTCGGCTTCTCCCTGACGCGGGCCATGCCGTGCAGCCAGTCGTCGACGGGGAAGTCCCGGGCGGGCGCGAGGTGCGCGACGAGCCTGTCGCTGTCGTTGCGCGCCCTGCTCCACTGCTGGAGGAGCGGGCTCGGCGGGGTGAACTGGGGCACGGCCAAGACGTCCTCGCCGAGCAGGGCCTTGAGCGCGTCGAGCGCGGCCTGCACCCGGTCGGGCCCGGGGAGGGCCTTGTCGTGGATCTCCAGCGCGGTGTTCGCGGCCTCGGCGCGCGCGGACAGTTCCGCTTTCAGGTTCCCGGCGCGGGCGAGGAGCTCGCCGCCGAACGTGACGGCCTGGTCCTCGTAGGGCGTGAGGTCCAGCCCGGCGGGATCGACGTCGGTCAGCGGCAGCTGTGACTTGACCTCGGCGAGCAGGCCGCTCAGCGTCGTCTTGTTGGTCTTGGCTAGCTGCTTCAGCTTCTTCAGGCGGTCGTCGAAGTCGTCGCGGAGGTCGTCCACGCGGTCGCGGAGGTCGTCGACGTCCGGCGGGCGCGGGCCAGGCTTGGTGGTGAGCAGCCCCTCGGCCTGCTCCAGGATCCGGAACCGCTCCTCCACGGGGGTGGTCGGCGGCAGGGCGTCGTACTGGACGAGCAGCGCGTCGGCGGCCTCCAGCGCGCGGGTCATCCGCGTGGCCACCTCGGCGACGGCGGTCAGGACGGCCCTGAACACGCCGCGCCGCCACAGCGCCACCTCGCCCCAGCTGCTGCGCACCAGGCCGAACCCGCCGGCCGCCACGGTCAGCTTCGCGTACCGGCTGAGGAACGTGTCGATACCGCTGATGATCGCCGGCCGGGCCGGGGCCGGGGGCGGGCCGGCGGGGTACAGCTCCCCGAGGTCGGCGATGAAGTCGGCGACGTCGTCCCGCAGGTCGGTCAGGGACTCCAGGACCTCGGCCGGACGGTCCCGCGGCAGCGTCACGGCGTCGTCCGCGGACCGGGCGACCGGGGCGGTCCCGGCGGCCGGGGCCAGGTCGCTCGGACGCAGCGGCCGCGCGGTCGTCAGCAGCGTGCGCAGCGCCGCGATCAGCGGCGACAGCTCGAAGAAGCCGATCTTGCCGGCGAATCCGATGCCGTCCTGGTCGGAGATGCGGGTGGTGTACTCGATCGTCAGCTCGACGTCCGGGCGCGGGTTCGACCGCTCGATCACTACGCCGAGGATCCGGTCGTCCAGGTCGGTCATCGCCGCCTGGTCCGCCGGGCGCAGGGCCCAGAGCAGGTCGATCGCGTCCAGGCCGATCTCGTGCTGGGTCACCAGCCGGTGCCGCTTCGTGCCGTCGTCCGGGTCCGGCCAGGTCACGAGCGCGGCCACCGCCGTGGCGCTCGGCAGCACCGCGGGCAGCCAGGCGTTCACCGCCGGCTCGGCCTTGGACCGCGGCGTGCCGAGACCGGTGGGACGGTCCGCCATCAGCTGGAGGCCGAGGCGGTGCGTCAGGGTGACGCCGCTGCGCGGGGTCTCCACGACGGACGGTTCGGGCGCGATGCCCTCCTTGGCGTAGGCGTCCATGGTCGCGGAGGCGCGTTCGGGGTGGCCTTGCAGCGCCTGGTGGGTGCCTTCGGCCACGGCGAGATCGGCGAGCGCGTCGTGCACGTTGCGCAGCGCGTCGATCTCCTTGTCGATGGCGGTGACGGTGGCTTCGTCGGCGGGCTGGAGGTCCTTGAAACCGAACGGGTAGTGCTGGTTCGCCTCGGACGACCCGTTCACGTGGCGGAGCAGGGCCAGCCCGTCGATGACGATGCGGGCCTCGACCTCCTCGATGCGCTTGGGCCGGGTGGGGTCGTCCGGCTCCGGGGTGGTCTCGTCGATCTTGTTGGCGCGGAGCGGGAACTTCAGCCGCAGCCCGGCGATGTAGCGATCCAGGCCGACCCTGCGGTCGTGCAGGCCGCGTTCGAAGCGGTAGCCGAGCAGCGCTGCCAGGGACTGGCCCTGGCGCATACCGTCCAGGATGGTGAGGGCGAGCCGGACGCGCTCGGAGCTCAGGTTCACGGCGAACGCGCTGGTGTCCGGCGTCCTGTTGGCCAGGTATCCGGCCCGCAGGACGGCGGCCGTCCGCGCGTGGGCGGGCGACGGCGCGTGGACGTAGCCGCCGTTGTCCGCGTCGAGCGGGATCGGGTCGGTGCCGAACACGGTCGCCAGGTCGGCGGGCGGTGTGACGTGCTCGACCTCGTCGCTCTCCCTCCGGGCGACGTTCTCCAGCCAGCCGTACGCGCCGAGATGGACGCCGCGCTTAGGCGGGGCGGCGCCGTCCGGGCCGTATCGCAGTTCGGACAGGCGTTCGTTCACCAGACCGAGCCGCCACGCGTCGAGCCGGTACGTGGCGCAGTCGATGTGCTCGGCGAGCACCCGCTCCAGCCGCGCCGTGGGGAGCCCGGCCAGCAGGCCGAGCGCCTTGATCTGCTCGTCGAGTTCCGTGGTGGCCGGGTTGGTGCCCAGCACCGTACGGACGAATTCGTGCACCAGCATGGTCTGGCTGCCGGTCATCGCCGGGTTCGTCGAGTACAGCGTGCGGTACCGGCTCTCGCTCAGGATCGTCTGCCCCGGCTTGGGGATCTTGACGTGGACGAACGGCGCGTCCCGCGGATCGGGCACCACGGAACCCGGGGTGGCGAGTGCGAGCCGCCGCGCGGCCTCCGCCCAGCCGAGCAACACCGCGTGCCGTGCCAGCAGGTACAGCAGGGCCGACGGCGGCAGGTTGTCGAGGAAGCCCTCCTCCTTGCGCACCCTGTCCAGATCGTTGCGGGCATGGTCGGCGAGCCAGCGCAGGTAGTTGCGGCGGTCGGCGGTGTAGGCGCGGATCGGGTCGGTCTCGGACAGCGGCCGGTCGTCGACCAGCGGCGCCAGCAACGGATGGTGGACGTCCGTGAACAACCGGCGCAGCACGTCGGGGTCAGCGGCCGGGTCGCTCGTCGGACGGCCGAACCTTGCGAGCAGGGCGCGGATCGGCTGCGGCATGGCCAGCTGGTCGAGTTCGTCCTTCACCTTGGAGCCGCCCGCGCGCAGGTTCTCGCGGTTGAAGACGTCCTCGACGCTCTGCGCGTAGCGGTGGTGGAACTCCGCCGACGTGGGGTGGAGCGCCAGGATGTCCAGCAGCTTCTGGTGCGGGTCGTCGGCCACATCGTCGTCCGGGCCGTTCAGGTGCTTGACGTGTTCGAGCGCGTTGCGCCAGTCCTTCGCCGCCTCCGTGAGGACGACGTTCAGCGCCTTGCGGTGCTTCGCGGCGTCCGGCCAGGCCAGCCGGGAGAACACGGTCGTCGGCAGGATGCCGTACGGCTGGCGGCCGATCTTCACGGCGGACAGCGGGCCGCGTCCGGACACGTGCTCAAGGAAGAAGCGCCTGGTCTGCGCGATCTGCTCGTCGCCGAGCACGCCGTTCAGCAGCGACTGGAGGTAGTGGCCCCAGGTCGCCGGCCACAGCGCGGTGTGCGCGGCCCGCGCGTCGCGCCGGTCGCCGCCCTCCGCGTTCGGCACCCCGGCCAGCACCGCCGGGTCGAGGCCGAGCAGTTCGGCGAACCACTCGCCGTCGGTCTTGGTCGTCCAGTCGGTGGCGGTGGCGGCGAAACCGGCCGCCGTGGCCAGCCCCGCCTCGGCCTCGGCCCTGGCGTCCTGGCCGGCCGGGGCCTGCTCGGTGTTGTTCGTCGGCGTGCCCTGGGGCAGCAGGCTGAACCCGGACGGGCTGCGGAGCTGGCGGGTGAGCAGGCCGCCGAGCGCCGTCGCGGACTGCTCCGGCGTGGCCTGCTCCCGGAGCCCCAGCACGACGAGCCGGTCGACCCCGTTCCGGAACGCGGCTTCGAGCGGGATCCGGATTCCCATCCCGGCGTTGACCGCCTCGGTGAAATCGGTCAGCCAGCGCAGCGCGGGCGGCACCGTCAGCGCGCCCGTGGTCTCGTTGATCCTGAGCTGGTTCGCCTTCGTCTCGCCCGGGTCCGGGCTCACCGCGAGCTCCGGCCGCACCGGGCCGCCGGGCTTGGAGAACACCTGCGCGCCGTTCACGTACCCGAACGCGACGAACCGGTCGGGCAGCAGCGTGGCCTTCGCGGCCACGGTCCAGGACTGCGGCGCGATCTGGTCGGCCGGCGGCGGGGCGAGCACGAGGAACGACACCACCACGTCGATTCCGCTGGTGACCGGCGCGCTGTCCACACCATGTGGACGGCGGGCCCGGATCGCGTCCGCCCGGGTCTTCCCGACGGACGCGAGCAGCGCGATGTCGGCGTCGCGCAGCTTGGCGCGGTCGCCGTGCGCGCGCCAGACGGCCGTCCAGTACGTGACGGCGGGCTGGCGGTCGTTCGCCGGCAGGGGCGCGGCGCTGACGATCACCAGTACGGTCGTCCCCGCCTGCACCCCGGTCGGACGATCGTTCGGGTTCGCCGGACGGCGCCCCTGCAGCAGCCATCCCGCGCGACCGGCGGGGACGCGGGCGACCAGCTCGTGCCAGGCGGCCCGCTCCCCCACCGCCGACCCGCCGGACGCCCAGAGGCCCGTCCAGTACGCGTCCAGCGCGGAGAGCTCGGCCCGGGTGGGGCGTGGCTCGAACTTGTCGATCGACCATTCGTCGGGGAAGACCCGTATGAGCAGTTCGCTCTGGGTGAATCGCGTCTCCACCCGGACGGGGCCGAGCAGCACCGGGAAGTCAAGGCTTAGGTCGGGCATCCGGCAGCATCTCCTGTGCGTGTACGGCCACCAGAACGGGTGCTTGGAAAAGGATGTAGCCGACGTCGGCGGAGCTGATGTCGGACCGCCAGCCCGCGAGGATCTTCTCGTCGTCCCGGCGCTGTTCCTTTTTCTCCTGGTCGTCCTCGTCGCCATTGAAGGCGCCGAGTTCGACCTTGATGTCGGCGTCGAACTGGATGAAGCGGTGCCGGTCCCGCGGGTCGACGCGGCCCCACGTCAGGTCGTTCCACACCTCGACCGGGACGGGGTCGCCCGGCGGGTCCTCGTCGACGCCGAACCGCGGGTCGCCGGGACGCTCCTTGATCACGAAGAACCAGCCGAGGTCGCCGCCCTCGCCGCGCGCCTCGTCCGCGTCGAGGTCGAAGCCGAGCAGGTAGACGTCGGGCTCGACCTTGGCCTCGTAGATCGGCAGTTTGACCAGGTGCGGCGGCGGGGGCAGGTTCGCCGGGAGCGGCGCGAGCTCGCGCTCGCCGCTGGTGTCGGGCGTGCCGGGCGGGTCCTTCAGGACGGGCCAGGCCGCCTTGTGCGCGTAGATCGCCGCGTTCGGATACTTCTTCAGCAGCTCGCCGCGGATCACCAGCACGAGGTCGTCCTTCCGGCGGCTGCTCCCGCCCAGGACGGTGGTGGTGCTCCATTTGTGGATCGGCGGGATGTCGTACAGGCGCTCGCGGCGTGCGGCGGGCGACTCGTCCGGCTGGGGCAGCGCCGTCCGCGGGTCCCAGAACTGCCGGAACGGGGTCCCGCGCGAATCGGACGGGAACTCCCGCCACAGCATCTCCCGCGCCATCTCGTGGTTGAGCCCGACCAGATAGGACTCGATGAACCGGCGGTTGTTCTCCAGCAGGGTGATCGAGTTCGCCGGGATCAGCCCAAGGTTGGGCACGAACGTGTCCACCGACATCCTCAGCAGGTCCTCGTACATCGGCATGTCGAACACCGGGTAGGCCATCACCTCGGTCAGCTCGGAGAACTCGCCGGTGGCGGGCCTCAGCCGGTCCGGCAGGTTCAGCGAGGCGAGCAGGTTGTCCAGGACGGTCTTGTCCGAGCGCAGGCCGGTCATCATGTCGGTGGTGGCGTCGGTCACGCCCAGCTTCGGCGGGTCGGCGACGCGGCCGGCCGCGGCGGCTTCGTCCCAGCCCGCGTAGAGCTCGCGGAGCGCGTGCTTGAACGCGGCGGCCTCGTCGCTGTCGCGGTCCCCGACCGGCGTGGTGGCGGTCTCGCCGTACTGCCGCAACTCGAACAGCGGGTTGAGGGCCAGGACGTCGACCGGGTGGCCTGGCGGCTTCGGCGGGAGCCGTGCGTCCAGCTCGGCGGGCGTGACGACGGCCGGCGGGGTGCCCTTCGAGGGCGCGGCCGTGATGTGCAGCTCGTCGATGCGCGAGACGAGCGTCTCGGCGGGCCTGACCTCCGGGAACTCCAGCACCTTCATCAGCCGCGAGCCCGGCCGGGTGATCCGGCGCATCGGCGCGGACACCGGGGCCGACGCGACGCGGCTGCGCGCGACCTTGAACCCGACCGCGAGCTGCTCGCCGGGGTCCGTGAGCGCGGAGAGCGCCTGGGGCACGCGTTCGATCACGCGGCCGTGTGCGGGGGCGGTCAACGTCAGCGTCCTGGCGGAGGCCAGCGGCGGCGGCTCGGCGTCGGTGGCCTCCGCCGCAGCGTGCGAGCCGGTGGCGGCTAGGGGCACGGGAGGCAGGGTGGGGAGTTCGAAGTGCTTGTCGTGCAGGCGGTTGCCGACCTCGCGTGCCAGCTGCGCCGCCCGGATCTTCTCGTTCGCCCGCTGGGCCTCGCCGAGCTGGTTCCAGGCGGCGGCCATGAGCTCGTCCTGCCGCTCCTGGACGACCTGCGCGCCGAACTGCGCGGCCACCCGGAAACGCGGATCCAGGTTGAGCCGGTGCACCCAGTTGTGCAGCACGGCGTCGCTGACCGGGTCGCCCTTGGCGTCGATGAGCAGCTGCGGCGTGAGCGCGTGCCAGCGCCCGTACAGCGGTGGCGTGATCACGGGGTCGGTCTGGTCTTCGAGGTCGGCGACCCGTGCCGCGAGCTCGGCGTTCGCCGTCGCCGCCGGCTGCCGCTGGTACGCCTCGGCCAGGTTGATCAGCCCGGCCATCGCCTGCTGCCACTGGGTCGGGTACTGCGGCCACGGCAGCGGCCGCAGCTTGTAGAAGTTGTCCCAGTTCTCCCAGGCGTCGGGATTCTCGTCGGAGTCGGGCAGCTGCAGGGCGCCGCCGAGCCGCAGCACGCCGTTGGGCTTGGTCTGCGTGGTGACGCCGGGCAGGCCGAAGCCGGGCTTGCGGTGCGCGTCGATGTCGCGGCGGCCGACCGGCTCCTTGGCCTCGAACGGCTTCAGCAGCCGCACGAGGTACTCGAAGTCGCCCACCGAGCCCGTCGTGAACGACCAGCGGTGGTAGTAGGGCAGCTGGCCGGTCGCCACGTCCTGCTGCACGCCCCAACTCGGCGTCATCGCGGGGATCGGGCCCGGCTCGATGCCGAGCCCGGCCCGGCGTCCGGTCTCGAACGCGGGTACCAGGAACGCGTCGTACGGCGTCTTGGGCGACAGGTGCCGCGGGCAGATCACCCGGGAGCACGCGCTGTCGGGCGCCTCGCGCAGCACGCGGCCGAGGTTCCCGAGCGCCGTCCCCATGTCGTCGGGGTTGTCGACCGCCAGCGGGCCGTCGAGTTCGCCGTTCACGTGGACGTGCGCCCACGCCCCCAGCTCACCCGCCGGTTGCAGCGCCCGCGGGTCCGTGACGGTGATGAACGGCAACGGCCGGTCAGGCGCGGCGCCCTCGTCGAACTCTGTCTCGGACAGGACGATCAAGGCGAGCCAGGGCGCCAGCCGCTTCGTGCCGCCGTCCGGCGGGGCCGGGCTGTACTTCCACGGGAACGCCTCGTCGTAGAACTCGATGTGCGCCAGGAAGTTGGGCTCGAAGGTGGCGATGTACGGCAGCGGCTCGACGCGCGAGATCGCCCGCGGGTCGATGCCGACCACGTCGCCCGGGCCGTAGATCTCCAGTGGCTGGTCGACCGGGCGGCTGGTCGGTTTGTCGCCGTCCTTGAGGGCGTCCCCGGTCAGCTTCAGCTGGACGTTGATCTTGGCGCGGGACGCGGTGCCGGGGGGCTCGGTGATCTTCGTCGCCAGGCCCGTCCGCAGCCAGGGCAGGAAGGAGTACGCGTTCGCGCTCACGAACCGCTCCCGCGCCGCTCGGACGACTTGGTCAGCTCGGCGCCCTGCCCGGCGGCCGCCGCCAGCCCGGCACGGGCCACGCCGCCCACGACGATCACCTTGGCCCCGGAGGACGCCGCGGCGAAGCCCCACCTGCCCTCGGCGAGGCCGGGCGCCGCCGTCCACGTCCCGGCGGAGTACTCCAGGGCGCTGCGGAAACCGGCCTCGTTGCGGACGTCGTCGGTGCCGCCGACCACCAGGACCTTCCCCGACCCCAGCGGGACCGCGCGGTGCAGCGCCCGGCCCGCGGGCATCGGCGCGGTGTCCTGCCAGGTCCCCGCGGTCAGGTTGTAGACCTCGGCGGTGGCGCGGGCGAACGGGTCGAAGCCGCCGTCGCCCGGCGCTCCGGGCGCACGGCCGCCCGTGACCAGCACGGTCGTGTCGGACAGCGCCGTCGCGGTGTGCGCGCTGCGCGGGTGGCGCAGGCTGCCGGTCGGCGTCCAGGTCTTGTTCTCGGTGTCGTAGAGCTCGCAGAACGCCAGCGCCGGGTCGTCGCCTGTCCCGACCGGGACGCTGCCGCCGCAGACCAGCACCTTCTTGCCGGACTGGAGGACGATCGCGGTGTGCCCGGTGCGGGCGTCGGTCATGTCCTTGGCGGCGGTCCAGGTCTCGTCCGCCGGGTTGAACAGCTCCGCCGAGCGCACCGCCATCACCGTGCCGCCCGCCCTGGTGGTGCTGCCGCCCGCGACCAGGACCTGGCCGTTCGACAGCGGGACCGCGCTGTGGCCCCAGCGTCCGGCGGCCATCGGATGCTTGGTCGCCGTCCAGGTGCCCTGGGTCGGGTCGTACAGCTCGGCGGTGGCCAGCGCGGGCGCGCCTGGGCCGCCTCTGCCGCCTGTGATCAGCACTTTTCCGCTCGGCAGCAGGGTCAGGGCGTGCAGCTGCCTGGCCGTGCCGAGCAGGACGGGCGCCGCCCACGTGTTCTGCTCCAGGTCGTACACCGCGCTCTGCCGGACGGCGGCGGACGCGGCATCGGCGCCGCCCGCCACCAGCACCTTCTTGCCGTCCTTGAGCACCACGGCGGCGTCGTGCTGGCCGGACCAGCTCACCGCCGCCGCGTAGTCGGGGGCGGACGACCACGCGTCGGCCGCCAGTGTGGCAGTGGTCATCGCGTTGCACCCTTCTTCAGGGGAGTCATCAGGGGAGGTAGATCTCGGCGGTGGCGGCCAGCTCGGTGGGATCGGGGCCCGGGGCGGCCGCTCCGGCCAGGGACAGGCCGCCCACCACGAGGACGCGGCCGTCCGCGAGATCGACGGCCGGGAAGTCCCATCGGCCGGTGGCCAGCGGGGCGGTGGTCGTCCAGGTGCGAGAGGTCGGGTCGAAGACGATGGCGGCGCGGTAGCCGGTGGTGGGGCGTGGGCGTCCGGTGCCGCCGGTCACTACCGCGCCTGCGGGCGTCCAGACGGTTCTGTGGCCGCTGCGGCCGCCGCCCGGCATGTCGGGGACGCGGGTCCAGGCGCCGGTGACCGGGTCGTACAGTTCGGCCGAGGCCAGGCTGTCCGCGCGGTACGGGATGGCGGGAACCGCGTCGCCGCCGGTGACGAGCACGCGGCCGTCGCCCAGCAGCGTCGCCTGATGGCCTTTCCGTGGGGTGAGCAGGCTGCCGGTCGGCGTCCATGATCCGGTTCCCGGGTCGTAGATCTCGCAGAACGCGAGCGCGCGCTCGCCCTCGCCGGTCGGCAGCGCGCCGCCGATGACGAGCACCCTGCCGTCGATCGGCACCGCCTGGTGGCCGGTGCGGGCGCAGTTCATCGGCTTGACTTCGGTCCATTTCAGCGTCCCCGGGTCGAGCAGCTCGGCCGACGCCAGCGCGGCGCCCCGGGATCCGGTGCCGCCCGCGACCAGCAGCCGCTCGCCCAGCGCCGTGGCGGAATGCCCGGACCTGGCGGTGGTCAGCTTCGCCTGCGGGGTGCTCCAGACGGCGGCGACCGGCTCGAACACCTCGATCGAGGCCAGCGGGGCGTTGTCGGCGCCGAGCCCGCCCGCGGCCACGACGCGTCCGTCGGCCAGCTTCGTCGTCGTGTGGCGTCGCCGGGCCGTCGCCAGCGGCGGGGTCGCATCGGCCCAGGTCGCGGCGATCGGGTCGTACACGGCTGCGGCGGCCACGGCCTTCCCGGTGGCGTCGGCGCCGCCCGCGATGAGCACCTTGCCGCCCGTCATCCGGACCGCGTCGGCGGCCGCGACGGCGGACGGCGGCGGGCTCGCCTCCGTCCAGGTGCCCGGCTGGGCCGCCGCGCCTCCGCCGACCTCGGCCTGGGGCAGGACGTGCAGTTCCCCGGCCAGGGTCGCGTCCGCGCGGATCCAGCGCGCCATGGCGTCGGCCGCCGTCGCCGCGCTGCGGAAGCTCGACGTGGTGGAGCCCGCCGCCACGGGCGGGAACGCCTGACGGTTGTTGCGCCGGTACGCGACGACGAAGCGGTCGCCGGTGACCCGCACGGTCTCCTTCGCCGCGAAGGGCTGCCGCAGCCGCGCCTCCCGCTGCGAGATCGGTGAACGGGCGGTGCTGTTGCCGTCCAGCAGCTGCCCGAACACCGCCGGAGGCGGGCTGTAGAGCTTCGGCGCCCGGCGTACGGCCTGCCCGTTCGCGGCTACGCGTCCGTTCGGAGCTGCCTGGGCGTTCGGGGCTGCCTGGGCGGTCGGCCTCGGTGGCCTGCTGTCGATGATGTGCAGCTCGTACCGGGCGCTGCGCCGAACCACACGCGGCGACGCGATCGCGCCCTTGTCGGCGGTCAGCTCAAGACCGGCGTCCTGCTTCTCGTACGCGGGACGGGACAGCTTGGCGGCGTCGTCCATGTCCTGGAACTGGGCCATGGCGAACTGGTCGTCGGTGTCCGACACCTGCTCCAGGCCGCTGCCCCGTACCGGCGTGACGGTGAACCGCTTGCCGTCGCTCGGACGCTGCGCGCCGACCCGGTCGATGCGCACGCCGAGCGGGATGGCGCGCTGATGGATGAACAGCGTGCCGAGCGGATGCAACACCAGCTCGTCGCCCGCGGGCAGCTGGCGCAGCGTGACCAGCGGGTTCGTGCCGCCCGCCGGGAGCCGGGTCTGCCAGCCCTCCGGCTTGCGCACCTCGCGCTCCAGCAGTTCGAACACCGCGACCGGCGGCAGCGTGGTGGCGCGCTCCTCGCCCCAGGAGATGTCGAAGTCCGCGGAGATCTCGAAGAACAGCAGGGAGATCGAGCCGCGGCCGTGCGCCCGCCACGCGTTCGGCCCCTCCAGCGTGAAGCGCAGGTCGATGCCGAACAGGCCGACCCCGAACGCCTTCAGCGAGACGCCCGCGGAGATCTCGATGATGAACGCGAACGGCGAGAACCGGAAGAGCGCGTCGAACGCGAGATGCCCCTCCAGTCCGAAGTCGTCGAAGCCGAGCCGGATCTCCACCTTCGCGCCGAACTGGGCCGAGTTGCTGGTCACCGCGAAGTAGCCGGACACCCGGATCAGCCGTCCGGGGGAGTTCAGGATGTCCATCGAGATCCGCGGCGGGATCGGGAACGGCAGCGGCGGCGGTTTGAACGACGGGTGGAACCCGCCGACCGAGAGGACGAAGTCCGGATTGTCTCCCCAGTCGATGAGCAGGCCCATCCCGCCGTCGAGGGTGATGGTCAGGATGCGGGAGTCGAACAGCTGCGCGTAGAACCACAGCCGCGACTTGTCGACCTCCAACGCGCCGATGAAGTTGACCTGCAGGACGAGCAGCGGCACGTCCTTGGTGGGCAGGATGCATTTCAGCACGCCGAGGATCGCGATGTTGCCCGGCGGGATCTCGACGATCACCCCGAGCGACACGCTGACCAGGGTCGGCGTGCCCCAGCCGATCTTCGCCATCGGCCCGACGAGGAACCGGCCCTCCTCGGGCGGGAAGAACTTCCGCAGGTCGCTGACGATCCGCGGCGCGTTCGCGATCACGTCGCGCGGGAACATCACCGACTCGACGGCCCCGGTCACCACCCCTTCGACGAGCGCCGCGAGGTCCATCCTGCGGTTCAGGCCGAGGATGCCGCCGACGCCGAGCAGCGTGAACCCGAACCCGAGCTGGATCCCGCCCCCGCCGAACTCGGCGGTCAGAATGATCAGGAGCGAGAACCCGGGCCTGCCGTCCGGCATCCGGGTGCTGATCAGCCCGATCGCCTTGACCTCGATGAACCCGGCGAACTCCAGCTCCAGCGCCCCGGCGTACTCCCCCCGGTCCGGGTCGAAGGACAGGTAGCCGCCGCCGGCCACGATCCCGGCGTCGATCGCCAGGCCGACGCCCTTCGGCGGCTTGAACCCGAGCGCGACGTCGACCGGGCCGAGGTTGCCGCCCCCGTCGGGGAAGCGCGCCGCGGCGAGGATGCCGACACGCTCGACCGACGCCTTGATCGGCCCGAGCGCGCCCTTGAAGTCGGCGGAGATCTCGATCGGGAGCGAGCCGTCGGCGGGCAGGCCGACGCTCACGTGCAGCGTCGTGACCTCCAGCGGGCCCAGCTTCAGGTGCAGGGGCAGGGCAAGTTCGAGGGTCGCGCTGCCCTCCAGCTGGAGGCCGGACGACGGCGTCCACAGCAGCCGCAGGTCGAAGTCCGTCTCGAACTTCGCGCCGACGAGCTTGCCGATGAAGCCGTCGGCGCCGGACAGGTCGATGGCCAGACGACCGCCGGCGAGCTCCACCTGGGCGGACGGCTCCGCCGTCGCGGTGCCGTCGAGGCCCGCGCGGGCGTTGAGCCCCACCGCCAGGCTCGCCGTCTCGATGCTCAGGCCGCCGATCCGGGTGTCGCCGAGCAGCAGGATCGGCTCGCCTGCCTTGCCGACGGTGAACGCGGCCGTGACGCTGAACGCGGCCGCGGGCGCGCCCTCCGGGGACACGATCGTCATGTCCAGGGCGGGTGACAAGCGCACCTCGGAGGCCGCGGCGAGGGCGCCGTCGACGCTGACGGTGAGCGCGGTCCGATCGCCGAGCGGGATCTGCTCCGTCGACTTGCCCGCGAAGCCGAGCCGCAGCGGGAAGGCGAGGCCGCCGTCGCGCACGCCGACGATGAGCGACGGTCCGATCAGGACGGCGCCGACCCCGCCGGAGCCGGTCGTGATGTAGGAGCGGTCGAGGCGGTCGTCCCCGGAGTCCAGCAGCCGGGCGAGCAGCTCGAACAGCAGCTTCCCGTCGAAGCCGGGCGTGCCGAGGCCGTAGGCGTCGCGGAGCACCGACAGCGGATTGCCGAGGAACAGCCCGATCCGGTCCCAGCGGATCGTCCACGAGAAGTGCGGCGGGAACATCGGGTCGGCCGGATCGCCGTGGTGGTCGCGCCCTTCGAGGAGCCCGGCCGTGGCGAGGAACATCGTGGCCTTGGGCAGCCGCACGCGGAGCCGGTCGACGACCATGCGGGTGAGGATCAGGCCGGGCAGATCGTCCAGCAGCGCCTGCGCTTTGGCGCGCTGCTCGGGCGTGATCGAGGACGAGTTCAGCGCCGCGTTCACGCCGTTGTGCACGTTCGCCAGCCCGGTCAGGACCGTGGCGATCCGCTGCGCGACCGCGGCCCCGTTGGCCGTGATCCCGATGCCGTCGTCGGTGTCGATCGCCACGTTCAGCGCGGTGACGAAGTTGCCGAGGTCGGCGGCCGCGCGGGCCGTGTCCGCCGCGGCGCCCGCGACTCCGGCGAGCGCGTCGTGGTCGATCGCGACACCGAACTCGACGAGCAGCTCGCCCGGATCGGCGAGGGCGTCGGCGAGCGGCCGCAGCGCCTCGCCGATCAGCGCGGCGACCCTTTCGAACGTTCCCGCCTCGCTCATGGCGTGCTCGCGGGGGTCGCGGCCAGCGCGGCGGCGGCGTCGAGCTTGCCCGCGCCCCATATCGCGTTGGGCAGCACGAGCTCGGGCGGGATGTGGTCCTTCTTCGTCGTCGCGGCGAGGATCCGCCGCACGTCGACGTACGTGAGCTTCGGGTTCTTCTGGAACATCAGCGCGATGACCCCGGCCACGTGCGGCGCAGCCTGGCTCGTGCCGGAGAAGATGGTGTGGCGCGTGAGCAGCCAGCCGCCGTAGCGAACCCTGATGTCCTTCTCGTGCTCTTCATGCGAGTCCGCGGCGGAGATGATCCGCCGACCGGGCGCGACCAGGTGCGGGCGGACGCGCTCGGGCGGCACGCCGTGCGCGCTGTCCAGGCCGCGGCTCGAGCTTTCCGCGATCGAGCCGTAGGCCTTGAAGTTGCTGCCCGGCTCGGACGCGTAGGCGCCGACCGCGATGACGCTGCGCGCCGTGGCCGGTGAGGTGATGGTGTTGTCGGTGACGATGTCACCGAAGGCGAGCTGCGGCCAGATGTCGGTGTCCTCCCGCTCGACCCACACGTCGACCGTCGCCGCCACGCCACCGATCTCGTGCAGCTCGATCTTCCAGGTTCCCTTGCGCACGGGGCTTGTGAGCGTGACGTCGATCTTGCGCTTGCCGTTGTTCGGGTCGGGCTGCGCCGGTGAGACGACCCTCGCGACCACCGTGCCGCCGATGGAGATCGTGCTCTCCTGGCCCGGCTTCGTCCAGTCGCTCGGGGTCGAACGCGGCGGCGTGAGGCGCAGCTCGATCTGCGCCGCGCCGTCGTACCAGAAGTAGAGCTCGTCTTTGCTTATGTCCTCGGACAGCCTGAGCCCGGGGAAGACGATCTCTTCCACCTCAAGCCGGAACGACGCGTTGCCGGACGCGTTGATGTTCTTGCGGCCGTGGCGGCGGGTGTCGCCGTCGTTTCCGGCGGCGACCACGATCGCCCGCCCGGGGATGGGGTTGCCGTTCGCGTCGTGCATCAGCTTGTCGAGCGCCCGTTCCAACGCGGACGTCCCGTCGCGCGCCCCTTCGTGGGTGCCGAAGCTCATGTTGATGACACAGGGGGCGCCGCGTTTCGCCGCGAGGTGGTGGATCAGCGCGGCGGCGTCGCTTGCGGCTCTGGCGGAGACGACCGTGGCCGAGTTGACGAAGGCGATGTCGGCCTCGGGCGCGACGCCCACGAACGTGAACGGCGGGAACTGGCCGTCCTTTCTCGACATGCTGCCCGCGGCGATCCCGGCGACGTGCGAGCCGTGGTCGTGTAGGCCGACGGTGAAGATCTTGCGGGTTTGGTTGAGCTCGACGATCTTGGCGATGACGGACTCTTCCCACCAGATGCCGTAGCTGAACGTGGCCGGGAAGTCGAACTTGCTCGGTGGCTCCTGTCCCTCCCCGGGTGGGTTGACCTGGTCCCAATAGCCGACGATGCGCGACTTCGGCGGCGTCGTGTTCGGCACGACGAACGTGGGGTGGGTGACCGAGAGGCGATTGTCGATGATGCCGACGAGGACGCCTTTACCGGTTAAGCCCGGCAGGCCGCCCGCGTTGTACGGCGGCGAGTTCGCGCGGAGCGAGGTGGCCTTGATCTCGCCCATGCTGCGGTCGATGTGCAGGTGCGTGCGCGCGGACCCGGCGATCCAGCGGACACCGGCCGTCGCGGCGAGTTCGGCGACGTCGGCGAGGGCGACCGACCCGGTGACCAGGTCGCCGTTGACGTGGCCCGGGTCGAGGCCCGCTTCGACCATCTCGTCGAGGTCCCCGTCGAAGGTGACGAACACGTCGATGCGGTCGTCCGGATCCGCGCCGCGTCCTTCCCAGTGGAGGAGGGCGCGCAGCACCTCCGCGTCGCAGTTCGAGCACGCCGTCAGCGCCGATGTCGAAGTGACGACCTCTGCACGAACAGTAGTCACACCAGGTCCGCCTTCGATCCCCATGACAACCCCTTAACTCGTGCCCGATGGCAAGGTGTCACAGAAACCGCATGGCTAACAGTCCGTGGCCAGTCTCGGCCTCTCCGTAGCTAATCCGGGTTAGGGGGATTGGCCTAGGCGAGCGGTGAAGATGTGGTTGCGGTCGGCGCGGCTGCCCGGGGTGCGGCCTTGGCCCCAGCCGATTATGCGGCGGTAGGCGCCGAAGGCGGTGGCCAGTGAGGTTTCGTCGGTGTGGGTGGAGTTCGGCGGAGCCGGGGTGCTGAATGGCGCTACGTAGAGGGCGTCCGTTGGGCAGTGGGCCTCGCACATGAAGCAGGTCTGGCAGTCGCTTTGGCGGGCGATTATCGGAAGGCCGTCGGGGCCTCGGTCGAACACGTCCGTGGGGCAGACCTTGATGCAGATGTCGCACTGGACGCAGCGGTCCGCGCTCACCACTTCGATCATGCTGCGACCTCCTGGGGCTCGGCGGCCGTCCATTGGTCGTCGAGGCCGCCGATCAGGCGTCGGTGCTCGAAGCGCTGTAGTTGTGGGAGGCGCTCCAGGCGGTGCATGCCACGGGATTCCGGACGGGCCAACGCCGCGCGGTAGCACCAGCGGGCGTGGACCGTCATCGCGGCGGCAGAGCGCGCGCGGAGGCGTTCGCGGCCTGTCCCCGCGATGCCCTGGGACGCGATCCGTTCCCACAGCGCGTCGAGCGTTGACAGGGAATCGCGGAGCCTGTCGCGGGTGCGGAAGAGGTTGCGGTCGAGCGGGAGCATCTCGTCCTGGACGGCGCGGATGACCGTTGCCGCGTCGAGGCGACCGGGGGTGAGGCCCGCGCGTCCGGCCGGGACGGAATGCGGGCGCGCGCGGCCCGTCGCGAACGCGGCGGCACCGTGGCCCGCCCAGGTGCCCGACGAGATCGCCCACGCGCCGTTGTAGGCGCCGCCTCCGCTGACCGCCCCGGACAGCAGTTCGCGCGTCGCGACGTCCCCGGCGGCGTACAGGCCGGGGACGGTCGTCGCGCAGTCGTCGCCGGTGATCCGGAGGCCGCCCGTCCCGCGAACCGTGCCCTCCAGGACCATTCTCACCTCATATTTGTCGCGGAAAGGGTCGATGCCGGCCTTGTCGAGCGGCAGGAAATAGTTCGGCTGGGCGTTCCGCATCGCCTCGTGCAATTCTGGCGGCGCCTTGTCGAGGCGCGCGTAGACCTTTTCTCCTCTCGCGAGCCGGGACGCGACTTTGATTCTGGCGCCGAGCGGGTCCGGTACGTCGATTGTGCGGCCTTGCGCGGTGTAGTACGTCGCGAACTGCATCATCAGGCCTTTGGTGTGCGACCCGCGTGCCGGGGAGAACGCGTAGGCGCTGGAGAATTCCATGCCCGACAGTTCCGCGCCCAGTTCGGCGGCCATCAGATGTCCGTCACCGGTGTCGACATTGGTGCCGAAAGCACCGGACAGGAAAGCGCACCCGCCGGTCGCGAGGACGACGGCGCCAGCGCGGACGGTCCAGTTCGTCCCGCCCTTCTGGCGGGCGATCCCGGACGCTCCGGCGGCCACGCCCCAGTCGTCCACGAGCAGCCGCAGCGCCGGATGGTGGTCGAGGATCGTCACTCCGGACCGGTGCACACGGCGCCTCATCCGTTTCATGTACTCGGGGCCTTGGAGGCTGCCGCGGCGCTCGACGCCGTCGTCGTCGACGGGGAACGGGTACCCGAACGACGCGAGGTCGTCGACGCGGCGGTATGTCTCGTCGAGGGCCCGCGCCATCCAGCGGTGGTCGGCGAGCCGGCCGCTCTGCTCGAACCGCCGGTCGACCGCGCGTTCCCGCGCCGCCTCGTCCGGCGGGATGTACCAGAGGTTGTTGCCGCCCGACGCGGTCGGACCGCTGGTGCCGCAGTAGCCCTTGTCCGCGAGGACGACACGGGCCCCGGCGCCGGCCGCGGCGAGCGCCGCCCACGCCCCGGCGGGGCCGCCGCCGAGGACGAGGACGTCGGTGTCGAGAACGAGGACGTCGCCGGTGGAATGCGTGCTCATGGCCTGGCTCCGGGCGCCAGCCAGGAGTCGAGCGTGTAGGCCTTCTTGATAAGGCCCTGCTGGACGAGGAACGCCTTGGTCCCTTCGAGCAGCTTCAGGCCCTCGGCGGAGAACGGCTCCTCGGGCAGCTGCTCCTTGAGGGTCGTCTTGATCGTGATGTCGGGCGCGTACCCGCCCGTCCTGGCGACGTAGGCGGTGTAGCCCGGCCAGTCGGCCTTGGCGACCCGCACGGACTTGACTTCGGTCTGCTGCCAGACCTTCACGATGTCCTGATGGCCCGCCAGGTACTTCTCCGTCACGACCGTGACGGACGTGCCGAGCAGGTCAGGATGATTCCGGGACGCGACGTCGATCGACGTGTAGCCCTTCTTCTCCTCCGCCGCCTGGTCCGCCGAGACCAGGCCGCCCGCGTCGATCGAGTTCTTCTCCAGCGCCGCGATGATCGCCGGCGTGTACATGTGGATGATCTCCTTCGGCTTCACCCCCGCCTGCGCAAGCGCACCGAGCAGGTAGCGGTGGATGTACGAGCCGGTCTGGACGCCGATCCGCTTCCCTTGCAGATCCTTGAGGGACGCAGGACCGCCGTCCTTCTTGGCGACGATCGCGGCGTCCAGGCGGACGGAGTTGAGCGACACCAGCCGGGTCGGCAGGCCCTGCCCGCGTCCGATGAGGGCCGGGGTGTCCCCGTACATGCCGATGTCGAGGGAACCGCCGGCGAGGGCCTGGTTCAGGTCGGGGCCGTTCGGGAACGTCGCGACCTTGATCTTGGTGATGCCGGCGGCCTTCAGCGCCGGCAGCAGCTCGCCGCGCTGGTCGAGGAACCCGACGGCGCGGGTCAGCTTGTTGCCGACCCCCGAGCCGATCACTCCGACGCGGAGCGTCCCGGAGCCGCTGTCGGCCTCGGAGGAGCCGCACGCCGTCGCGGCGAGGACGATCAGCGCGGCGGCCAGCACTCGGGGCAGTTTCACGATGGTGCCTTTCACGGGTTCTTCTGGTGATGTCTCAGGAGGTGAGGGGCGCGCCCGGCCGATCGAGGGACGGGCCGATCGCGAGCTTGGCGCCGGGGGTGCGCCCGTGGCCCCAGCCGATCTGCGCGCGGTAGGCGCCGAGCGTCCCGGCCGCGGCGAGCGCCGCCTCGTCCGGAGGCTCGGGCAGCGGGTGCGAGCGCGGGTCGACGAACAGCGCGTCGACCGGGCAGTACGCCTCGCACATGAAGCAGGTCTGGCAGTCGCTCTGCCGCGCGATGACCGGGACGCCGTCCGCGCCGCGGTCGAAGACGTTCGTCGGGCAGACCTCGACGCACTTGTCGCAGGCGATGCAGCGCTCCCGCGAAACGATCTCGATCATGACGCCACCGCCTGGGTTGGGGCCGGGGCCGCTGTCTCGGGACGCGTCCAGATCTCGTCGAGGCCGCCGGTGATGAGCCGGTGGTGCTGGGCCGGGTCCTGGTCCGGCGTGTCCTGGCGCTTGTGCATGCCTCGCGTCTCGGTGCGGGCGAGCGCGGCGTTGTACATCCAGCGGGCGTGCGCTGCCATCGCGGCGGCCGACCGTGCCCGGACGATCCCCGCGCCGTCCTCGCGGAGGGTGCCGCGCAGCTCGTGCCACGTCCGGTCCAGGGCGTCGAGTGCGGGGGCGAGGCGGTCGCCGTGCCGGAGCAGGTTCTTGTCGTAGGGCAGCACCTCGGCCTGGACGGCCGCGACAAAGTCAGCGTGGCCGGCATGGCTGACGCGGTGAGTGTGGCCGCTGGTCGCGGTACCGGACGGGCGGAGGCCTGCCTCGCCGAGTGCCCGCACTGATCGCGTCCTGGCTCGTCCGCCCAGTCCGGCCGCGTAGCGTGCGGCGCCCTGCCCCGCCCAGGTGCCCGACGACATCGCCCACGCCGCGTTGTGGCTGCCGCCGCCGGTGAAGCCGCCGCAGATCAGCTCGCGGGTGGCGGCGTCGCCCGCCGCGTACAGTCCGGGCACCGAGGTGGCGCAGTCGGGACCGGTGATCCGGATGCCGCCGGTGCCGCGGACGGTCCCCTCGGCGAGCAGCGTGACCGGGAACAGGTCCGTGAACGGGTCGATGCCCTGCCGATCGAACGGGAGGAAGAAATTGGCCTGCGCGAGGCGCATCGCCCGCTGCTCCTCTGGCGTGGCTTGGTCGATGCGGCACAGGACGGGCTCGCTGAGCAGCGTCCGGGCGATCACGGACCGTCCGCGGCGGCTGCCCGCGCCCTCCAGGACGGTCCCGTCCGCGCGGTAGAAGGTGGCGAACGAGTAGAACGCCGTCTTCGTCACGGACGTGAAGGCCGGGGCGATCGCGTACGCGTTGGAGAACTCCATGCCGGACAGTTCCGCGCCCGCCTCCGCCGCGAACAGCGCGCCGTCCCCGGTGTTGACGTCGCAGCCCAGCGCCCTGCTGAGGAAGGCGCACCCGCCGGTCGCGAGCACGACCGCGCCCGCTCTGACCCGGAACGGCCGGTCGTCCCGGATGCGGTACCCGGCGGCCCCGGCGACGACCGCGCTCGCGCTGGGGCCGGTGCCTTCCGCGAGCAGTTCGGTGATCGGGCTGTGGTCGAGGACCCGCACGCCCGCACGCCGGACTCGGACGCGCATCCTCCGCATGTACTCCGGCCCCTGCAGGCCGCGCCGGATCTGCCGTCCGGTCTCGTCCTCCGGGAACGGATACCTGGAGATCTCGGCCAGTTCGTTCATGTTCGCGTACGTCTGGTCGAGGACGCGGGCCATCCATTCGCGGTCGGCGAGGTGGCCGCCGAGGCTCTCGCGGCCGGCCATGGCGGCCTCCCGCGCGGCCGGTTCCGGCTCGACGTACCAGACCCCGGTGCCCGCCGACGCCGTCGCGCCGCTCGTCCCGAGGTACCCCTTGTCGGCGAGGACGACGTCCGCGCCGGCCTCCGCCGCCTTGATCGCGGCCCACGCGCCGGCGGGGCCGCCGCCCGCGACGAGCACATCGGCGCTCAGCTCGGTCACGTCGTCGGTCAGCTCGGTCATGATGCTCTGCCTTTCTGGGGGCGACCCCCAGGCCCCCGGGACGGTCGGCCCGAAGATCCTCGCTTCGCTGCGGTCATCGGGCCTCCTTGGCGGTGGCGACGGCTCGCACTCCGAGCCCGTCGAGCAGGTCGCGCCGCAGCGCGATGAACCGCGGGTCGTCCAGCGACCGCGGCCGGGGAAGGTCGACGGCGTACTCCCGTTCGATCCGGCCGTCCGCGAGCAGCAGCGCGCGGTCGGCGAGCAGGAGCGCCTCCTCGACGTCGTGCGTGACCAGCAGCACCGCCGGACGGTGCTCGGCCCACAGGTCGGCGACGAGGGCCTGCGCGTTGAGCCTGGTGAGCGCGTCCAGTGCGCCGAACGGCTCGTCGAGCAGCAGGAGATCGGGCGTCCGCACCAGCGCCCGGGCCAGCGCGACGCGCTGCGACTCGCCGCCGGACAGGGTGAGCGGCCACGCGTCGGCGCGCGCCGTCAACCCGACCTCGGCCAGCGCCGAATCGGCCCGTTTGCGCAGGTCACGGCCGCGCAGGCCGAGGACGACGTTGTCCCACACCCGGCTCCAGGGGAGCAGGCGGTGCTCCTGGTAGACGACGGCGCGCTTCCCTGGGACGCCGATCTCACCGCTGCCCTCGCCGTCCAGCCCGGCCAGGGCGCGCAGCAGCGTGCTCTTCCCGGATCCGCTCGCGCCGAGCAGCGCGACGAACTCGCCGGGCGCGATGTCGAGGTCGACGCCGTCCAGGACGGCCCGCTCGCCGAACCGCCGCCTGAGCCCGCGGACGCGCACTTCGTTCGCGGTCATCGCGCCACCAGCCCCCTCCGCCAGGCCAGGGCGCGCCGTTCGATCAGCCGCACCAGCAGGTCCGTCGACACGCCGAGCAGGGCGTACACGACGAGCACCAGGAAGACCGTGTCCATCTGGAGGAACTGGGTGGCCTGGTTGATGACGAAGCCGATGCCGCTGGCCGTCGCCGACTGCTCCACGACGACGAGCGTCAGCCACGCGACGCCGAGCGACAGCCGCAGCCCGACGAGGATCTGCGGGAGCGCGCCGGGCAGGATGACCTTCCGGACGAGCCCGAGCCGTCCGAGCCCGCAGGTCCTGGCGGACTCCACGAGCCGTTCGTCCACGCCCCGGATGCCGTGGAACACGTTGATGTAGAGCGGGAACACGACGCCGACCGCGATCAGGCCGACCTTGGACGTCTCGCCGATCCCGAACCAGATGATGAACAGCGGGACCAGCGCGAGGTGGGGCAGCATCCGGACCGCCTGGACGGGCGCGTCGATGACGTCCTCGCTGACCCTGAACAGCCCGGACAGCAGACCCAGGACGAGGCCCGTCGGCAGCCCGATCGCCAGCCCCTTCAGCACCCGCACCAGCGAAACCCCGAGGTTCTCGAACAGCGCGCCCGACGACACCATCTCCCAGCCGCGCACGGCGACGTCGCTGAGCGGCGGGGTCGTGCTGCCCAGCCAGCCCGCGCGCGCGCCGACCTCCCATAGCGCGAGGACGACGACGAGCCCGCTGACCTTCCGTGCCCGGCGCAGCAGTGACATCAGCACGGCCCCGGAACGGACGGCGCCGCCCACGCTCCGCGCCGCTTCGGGAATCGCCGAGCGAGGTGGATCGAGCAGGTCGGTGGACACGTTGCACCTCCAGAACGGAAGGAAGACGGGAGAACTCGGGGCCTCGCGGGCTGCCGGCAGGAGAAGACGCGGCCGATCAGCGGCGGCCGTGGCGTGCGAAAGAGCGGTTCAACAGGACGCGCTGCACACGCGAAGGAGGTCGACGTGGCGCCTCGCCACCAGGACCTCCGCTGCGTTCATGCCCTTAGCATGCACACGGCACCGCCCCCTGTGAACCCCTCAAAAAGTCCCTTCCACCTGCGAAGACGCCCACCGCCAAGGAGATTTCCTATAAAACCTACCGTTTTACCTGGGAATATACCGAAATCGCCCCCGCCACCACTCCACGCCACGGTTACGCAGATCACACCACCCGGAAACCCCACCCCGAACAGCCCGTGACCCACCCCCCACACACAGTCTCCCCCCGCACAAGGACGGGACCGTCCAGCATCTGGCGGAGGAGGCCCTCGCGCTTTCGGCGCACCTGGACGACGAACTACGCCGCGGCGATGCAGGCGGGTGTGAGCGCGGCTCCGGACGTTCGGGATGGTTCGGTTGAGGGCGGTGTGTTCAGTCGGTGGAGGGGGGGTCGTTGAGGGTGCGGTAGCGGTCGAGGATGCGTTCCAGCTCGCGGCGGTCCCGTTTGGTGGGACGGCCCGCTCCGCGGTCGCGGCGGCCGATCGGGATGAGCGCCTCGCGCGGTGGCGGGGGCGGGCTCTTGTCGATCAGGCATTCCTGCGCGGCGGGCGCGCCGACGCGCTTGCGGATGATCCGCTGGACGATGACGATGCGCTCACGTCCGTCGTGGCGGAGCCTGATCTCGTCGCCGGGCTTCACCGCCGTGGACGGCTTCGCGCGCTCGTCGTTCACGCGGACGTGGCCCGCGCGGCAGGCGGTCGTCGCCATCGAGCGGGTCTTCAGCAGGCGCACGGACCAGAGCCACAGGTCGACCCGCACCGTCCCCTCGTCGCCCATGCCGTCCATGATGTCACTTTGGGGCGGGTGCGCGGTTGGCGGTGATCCACGCGTCGGCCCGCTCCCACTGAGTGTAGAGCCAGTCGGTGCGGGCGTCGCGGTCGCGCGGGACGTCCTCGGCGGGGATCCGCCACCAGCGGGCGCGGACGGGCTCGTCCAGCGGGACGCGCCGCCAGACGTCGCCGACCGTGGTCATGTGGTCGAGCCCGATGTGCGCGACGAACACGACGTCCGCGGACGGGGCGGACTCCAGCGCGGCCAGCACCCCGCCGGGACGCGGCGGCATCAGGTTCCGCATCGCGGCGGCGCGTTCCGCCTCGTCCCGCCGGTGCAGCCGGGCCAGGCGGCGGATCGCGCGGCGCCGCCGCTCCGGGGTGAAGTTGCCGCCCTCGGGGAAGATGAGGAGCGCGTCGCGGGGGGCGAGGTCCTGGGCGAGCCGGCCGATGTCCTCGACGGCGCCGCCGCCCGGTGTGACGAACACGTTCGGCAGGCGGTTGGCGGCGATGTCGACGCAGGGGTCGAGCTGGAGCTGCGCCTTCATGACGACGCGCGGGCGCCGCCGGTAGTCGGTGAGCAGGTGGTGGACGAGGAGCAGCGCGTCCCCCGGGCCCGCGTGGCGGCTGAGAACGATCAGCGGCCGGTCGCCCCCGCCCTCGCCACTGCCTTCGCCTTCGATTTCGGTGCGGAGGCCGAGGTGTCGCTCCGCGACCGAGTACAGGGCGGCGACGTAGCGGCGGATGATGTCGTAGTGCCGGTCGTCGTGGGCGCGGCGCCGGCACCACAGCCACCCGAGTTCCAGGACGGCGGCCGACTCCCGCGTCCCCCACGCCAGCGCGAACCGCAGCAGCCGGGCCGCCCGCCTGCGGTCGCGTCCGAGCGACCACGCCGCCGCGTACGCGACCGGGAACACGACGACGATCAGCAGGGTGAGGACGAACAGGAGCGGCGTGAACACCAGGCGGCGGACGGCAGGGGGTGGCAGCATCTCACGCTCGTTCCTTGAGGTACGTCAAGGATGCCTGGTAGGCGCGTTCGATGTGCGCGGCGATTCCGGAGAGGTTCCGGTAGCGCATCTGCGCGAGGTCGACGCCCGCCCGCTGCGGCCCGCCGCCCGCCGGGAGGACGTGCACGGTCAGGCCGTCCGGGAGGGCCGCCATCTCCTCGAAGAAGCGGTGCCGCCGCGCGATCTCGAACGCGACCATGCCGACCTCCCACGGGCGGCGCGGCGGCGGCAGGTCCCGTTCGATCCGGCCGACGTGCAGGACGTAGATGGTGGTGGCGCCGAGCATCACGGCGCGGCTGACCGGGATGCTGTGCACCAGCCCGCCGTCGAAGTAGTGCCGGTCGCCGACGCGGACGGGCGGCAGCAGTCCCGGCGCGGCGGACGAGGCCAGCACCGCCGGGATGAGCGGTCCTTCGGTGAACCAGTGCGCCATCGCCGTCTCGATCCCGGCGGCGACGCACTGGAACGGGACGGTCAGTTCCTCGAACGTCCGGACGGGCAGCAGTTCGTCCAGCATCCGGCGGAGGGGCTCGTTCGAGTGGAGGTGGGTGCCGGAACGGGCGAGCGTCCACAGCCGCGCCCAGACGCGCGCCCCGAACACGGCGCGGACGGAGTCGTCCGACCACAGGCTGGTCAGCCGCTCGACCGCCGCCGCCCCCGGCCCGGCCGCGACGAACGCGCCGTTCAGCGCCCCGATCGACGTCCCGACGACCAGGTCGGGCCGGACGCCGGTCTCCTCCAGCGCCCGCAGCATGCCGACCTCGTGCGCGCCGAGCACACCACCGCCGCCGAGGACGAACGCCACTCGTGGCTCCTGCGGCTCCCGGTCCACGTGTTCACGCCCTCCCCTCGACCCCCGGCCCCCGCAGTTTCTCCGGAGGTGGTTGCGCTAAACGGGAGCGGGGCCGGCCGTCCGATGGTGGACGGCCGGCCCGTCGCAAGGATGCCGGTCGGTTTTGCGCTCCTTCCGTCAGCGCTCTGGTGCGTTGGTCAGTGGTCGCGGGTTCGGAGGCCGTGGCCGTAGGGGAACAGGGGCTTGTAGTTCCGGTCGCCGATGTTGATGGGCTCCTGGTCCTCGCTGCGCGGCCACGTCACCGGGAGGCGGCCGGTGAACGGGCGCTTGCCGAACAGGACGTCGGCCACGCCCGCGCCCTCGCTGCCGGGCAGCCAGGACATGACGAACGCGTCCATCCCGGGCAGCCGGTCGGTGACGATCTGCGGGCGTCCTGCCACGTCGAGGACGACGCAGGTCCTGATCGCGCCGCACACCTTGTCGATGTTCGCCTTGTCGGCGTCGGACAGGTTCAGCGTGTGCCCGTTGCCGACGTCGCCGACGCCTTCCGCGTACGGCTTCTCGCCGATCACGACGATGCCGGCGTCATGGCCCGCCGTCGGCGCGGACGCGTCCGCGCTGTAGGTGACGTGGGACGAGTTCTGCCTGATCCCGTCCAGGATCGTGGTGCCGGGGATGATGTCGCCGGACGATCCCTGCCAGCTGACCGTCCAGCCGCCGGCCTGGTTGCCGATGTCGTCGGCGTTGACGCCCGCGACGTAGATCTCCTCGTTCCGCTCCAGCGGCAGCGCGTGCCCGGAGTTCTTCAGCAGCACCTGCGAATCGGCGACGGCCCGGCGGGCGACCGCGCGGTGCTGCGGCGAGCCGATCGTCCCGGCGTGGCGGCGGTCGGTGTACGGGTTCTCGAAGAGCCCGAGCTCGAACTTCGCTTTCAGGATGCGGCGGACGGCGTCGTCGATGCGCGCCGTCGTGACCCGTCCGGCCTGGACTTCCGCCAGCAGGGTCTGCACGAACTGCGGAGTGCTGTACGGCTCCATGAACATGTCCATGCCCGCGTTCACGGCGGTGCGGACCTGCGTGGCGTAGTCGCCCGGGATCTGGTGGATGGCCTCCCAGTCGCTGATCAGGAACCCGTCGAACCCGATCTTCTGCTTGAGGACGTCGGTCAGCAGCTCCTTGCTCGCGCTCATCTTGACGGGGTTGCCGACGCCGTCCTCCGTCCAGTCGACGCTGGAGAACGACGGCATGATGCTGCCGACGCCGTACTTCCGCACGGCCGTCACGTACGGCGCGAGGTCGATCTTCCCGAACGTCCGGCGGTCGGTGACGGTGACGCCCTGGTCGATGGTGTACGTCCCGGACGTGGACGAGCCGAACACCGTGTCGCCGTCCCCGGCGTAGTGCTTGGCGGTCGCGAGGACGTGCCGCGGGGTCGCGAGGTCGCGCTTGTGGCGTCCCTGGAATCCCTCGATGCCGGTCTCCAACTGGACGACGAGCCCCGGGTCCTCGCCGTAGCTCTCGTACGCCCGGCCCCAGCGCAGGTCGCGGACGACGCAGACGCACGGCGCGAAGACCCACTGCGGGCCCGTCGCCTTCGTCTCGACGGCCGTGATCTGCTGTGCCTCGCGCACCAGCCGGGGGTCGCGGGTGGCGCCCATGGCGAGGTTGTGCGGGAACACGGTGGCGCCGACGAGGTTGTTGTGGCCGTGGACGGAGTCGACCCCGTACAGCAGCGGGATCTTCAGCCGGGTGGCGAGCGCTTTCGACTGGTAGGCGTCCACCATGTCCGCCCAGCCTTTGGGCGTGTTGTCGGCGGGCACCGAGCCGCCGCCCGACAGCACCGATCCGAGGCCCAGCTTCGTGATCTGGTCGCGGTCGCCGTCGACGGCGCCGCGCTCGGCCTGGGCCATCTGGCCGATCTTCTCCTGCGGGGTCATGCGGCCGAGCAGGTCGTCGACCCGCTTCGACACCGGCAGCCGCGGGTCGAGATAGGGGGCGTGGCCGTCGGCCGCGGCGCCGATCGGGGCCGCGGTGGTGGGGGCGGCGGCCGCCGCGGCGGGCTGCGGGGCGATGATCGACGGGAGTGCGGCGATGGTCGCGAGCGCGGCCAGTGATCGCCCGATCCGGGTGGCGATGACGCGCCTTCGGGGGTGTGGCAACTCGTCCCTCCTGGGTCGCTGCAAGACGCCGCGCGACCCGGCGGGCCGCGCGCCGGGGACCCGGAGTCACGGCTCGCCCGGACGGCCATGAACCCTGAACCCCGGTGTCGACTTCACCCAGGAACCTCTACCGCACCCGCTTATCTGTCAAGAAACCTGCCTAACAGGCGTCCTGGGACGGGCGCCCCCGGCCAGGCCGGCGGGTGAAACGGTGGCGCGGGTCAGCTGGACGGGTCGCCGCGCTCGCCGCGTCCGGGGCCGCGCTGGCCGCGCTCGGCGGAGGGGCGGTCGGTTCCGGGGCTCTCGTCGCGGGTGACCTCGACGCGCTCCTTGCGGAGTTCGCCGCGGACCGTCTGCTCGTCCTGCACCCGCTCGGTCCTGACCCGGACGCGTTCGACCGGCACGGTCTCCTTGGTCATGATCGGGCGCTCCTCGTAGAGGATGATCTCGCGGTCCGCCTCGGCGATGGACACGTCCGGGCTCGGCCGGCCGTCCTTGATGGGCTCGCGGTCGATCTTGATCTCCTCGTGCGCGACGGTGACGGTGCGCTCGACCATCTCGGTCTCGACCCACTTGTGGATGCGGACGCGTCCGGACTCGTGCCGCTCGGTGTCGACGCGCATCCGCTCCTCCGACCGGGTCATCTCGGTCATCGGGGCCTCCGCGCCCGTGCGCGGCGACTGCTGCGGCATCGCCTGCTCGCGCTCTCCCTCGCGCCCTTGATCACGCTTGGCCCGGTCGGGACGGACGGCCATCCCGGCCGCGCCCGCCATTCCGGCGGTGCCGGCCGCGCCCGCCATGCCCGGGTCGTCCGGCTTGCCGGACCGGCCCTGCGAGCCGGACAGGTCGGCGGCGCTCTCGCCCTCGGCGCCGGCCTTGTCTTCGGCGGCGGCCTCGCCCCCGGCCTTGGGGCGGTCTTCGGCCGTGCCCTGCGAAGTGTCCGTCTCGCCGCCGCCGCCGCTGCGTCCGGCCGGGGGACGCACGCCGTAGTGGCGGTAGAGGTTCACGATCTGGCCGTGCGACAGGTGCTCGTCCGCGTCCACGTTCGGAGCGCCCTTGATGGTCTCCTTGTCGTACGGGACTCGCAGCATGTCCTCGCTCTTGCGCGCCCCGGACAGGGGTACGAAGCTCTCCCTCATCCCGAACCATCCGGTGTGCACGGTCACCCATTCGGGGGCGCCGGAGTCGTCGTTGAGGTAGACCTGCTTGATCGTGCCGACCTTCGTGCCGTTGGTGTCGGTCACGCTCATGCCCATCAGTTCCCGCACCTGTGTCTGCGTCTGCACGTTGAACACCTCTGCTTCCGTGAACGCTGCCGGACGGCGGGGGGTGAGGGGAGGCGTGCCCGCCACTCGGTAGCGGTGAATCTCTCGGACCGGACGCCGGCGACCCCGACGTCTTGTTCTGTTGATCCCGAGTTGCCGGATTACTCCCTGCTTTTCCGTGCAGACCATCGATAAACACGTTTACCGGATTATTGTTGACGGTTTGCCAAAGACTTACGCGTCCTCACCGGGCCACACCTCCGACATTTCCCGCGAAAAATGCACTTAGTCGCCGGTTCACGAATGGCGCCATTCAGAATATGGTGATCATTTTAGCGGGCGGCGGTTTCACTTTTCCCGGCTCGCGCAAGACTGCGGAGGGACGCTCCCACACATCGGAGAACTGATATGCACGGATTCTCACGCGCCGCCAGGGCGGGGGTGGCGGTGCCGGCCGCGCTGTCCGCCGCCTTCGCCTGCATGATGATCGCCGGATCGGGATCCGCCGGGGCAGGCACCGCTGGCGCGGGCACCGCCGGGGCGGGCACCGCCGGGGCCGACCGGCGCGCTCCCGCATGGTGCAAGCCCGGCGGGACGCTGTCCGCCCGCGCGATGCCGCACAAGATCAAGATCGCCGACTGCGACCTGCGCGGCCGGCTCGTCCGCGGCGCGAACGGGCTCACCGCCACCGTCCCCGCCGACGGGACCTCGCTGGTCGCGCACTCGCTGCGCACCAGCGGAGCCGCCGGACTGCGCATCGGCGTCGACGACCGCGCGGGCGAGATCACCATCACCACGCGCGGCGGCCGGGTGCCGGAGGGCAGGCCCCGCACGTCCCGGGCGCCGCTGGACCCGTGCAGGGACGGCACGCACCGTACCGAGCCGAGCACCTGGCCGAAGGGCGGCACCGTCGAGTGGAGGTACCACCCCGGGACGACCGGGCTGCCGATGTCCGGTGTCGCGAAGGGCATCTCCAATATGGTCCTCGCCAATACCGACTGCACCGATGAACGTCGGTTCACGCCGCCGCCGAACGTCGGCGAACGCTATTCCGGCATTTCGTCCAACGGCCCCAACGTGACCCCGGAGGCGTCCTGCGGCAGCCGGGACCGCGTCAACACGTTCGGCTGGAAATCGCTGACCGGCGCGGAAAGCGACGTCCTGGCGGCGACCTGCATCTGGTTCAGGGGGACGTCGACCGTCGAGACGGACATGGCGCTGCAGGAGCACGCGAAGAGCTGGTGGACGACCGGCACGTGCACCGCCGGGAGCTATTCGGTCGAGGCGGTCGCGACGCACGAGGCGGGCCACGTCCTCGGCCTCGGGCACGTCGAGGGAGCGGACCACTCCAACCTCACGATGACGCCCGCCGTCGCGTCCTGCGACAACGGTCCCGCCACCCTCGGCAAGGGCGACTACGACGGCCTGATCGCCCTCTACGGCGGACGCTGACGCCGACACCGACCGAGAACGACGGATCAGCGCCAGAAACTCGACGGCAATCGATGCCGGCTGGGGCGCGGGGGCGGTGGACGCTGAGCCTGGGGTGCGGGGCTCAGCGTCCGGCCTGGTGCGGTCAGGTGCCGCGCTTCGACGTGCCGGCGAGTTTGCCGACGACGACGAGACGCCGCCGGTCCGAGCCCTTCGGGGTGCAGGTGATGAGCGTGACGTACTCGCCGTCCGGGGCGCTGCGCCAGTCGAACGGCACCGGCTCCAGGACGTCCCGGTCCCGCGGCTTGATCACGTGCTTGCTCCGCACCCTGTAGACGTAGGACGTGCGGCCGACGCGCAGGACGATCCGGTCGCCGCGCCGCATCCGGTCCAGCTGGTTGAACGGGCGGAGCCAGGTGGTGCGGTGGCCGAGCAGGACCGTGTTGCCCTCCTGCCCAGGACGGGCCGTCCCCGGATAGTGCCCGACGCCGCGCCGCAGCACCGGCTCGCCGACACCCTCCCTGACCTCGGCCTTCAGGCCCATCCGCCGGATCCTCAGATGCGCGATCACCGCCCCTTTCCGCGGCCGCGCCGCCTCGGCCGCGACCGCGCCCACCGCCCCCACCTGCGCTGGCGCCTGCGTTGTCGCGTGTGCTTGCGGGACGCCCATCAGGGACAGCCCGCAGCAGACGGCGATGGCCGCCGCGGAGACCGACTTCCGATCGATCATGGGTTCACTTCCATCGATTCCGGGTTCTGGTGGCAAAGGGAAGGGGGCGGCACGTCTGCCGCCCCCTCCCGCAGGTCATCGGCGGCGGATCGTCACCCGCGCCAATGCCCGACTCACTTCAGCACTGGGGAGCCGACCTTGACCGGCAGCCCGTCCTTCGTCGACAGCTTCGGGCCGATCTTCCCCGGCTTCACGTCCACCCCGGGGACCTTGACGGACCGCTTGAGCCCGTCGATGAACCGCTGCACGCCCGGCAGGCGGTCCGCCTTCCGGTAGTCGGTGGTCGTGCTCGTGGTGGTGGACGGCCGCGCCATCCTGGAGTTCTCCTCTCGCAGGGTGGACGGCAGCTTCTTGTGTCCGGCGGCGGGCCGGTGCTTGGACGGCTTGTAGACCTTCTTCTTCGGCGGCGTCCGCAGCGTGGGCGGCAGCGGGTCGTGGCCGCCCCCGACCGACGCGCCGCCCTTGCACTGCGCCTCCGCCAGGCCGAGGACCGCGATGGCATTGCCGCACACGTTCACCGGAATGCTGATCGGCGCGTACACCTGGTTGCCACCCAGGATGCTGAAGTTCCCCGACGTCTTCATCTTCGGGTCGCCGTGGCCCTTGCGCTCGACGGACGCGCCGCCCTTGCACTGCGCCTTCGCCAGCCCGAGGACCGCGATGGCATTGCCGCACACGTCGATCGGGATGCTGATCGGCGCGTACACCTGGTTACCGCCCAGGACGCTGAAATTGCCGGAGGTCTCCATGCCTCCGCCGCCCCCGCCGTGGCGAAGGTCCCAGCCGCTGCCCCTGTCCTCCTGGCCGGTGGCGCTCCGGTAGCCGGAGCCCTCCCAGCCGTCGCCGGACTCGCGGTGGGACGAGACCTTGGCGCCGCCCTTGCACTGCGCCTTGGCCAGCCCGATGATCGCGATGGCGTTGCCGCAGACGTCCACCGGAATGCTGATCGGCACGCGCACCTGGTTGCCGCCGGCGATCGAGAAGTTCCCGGACGTCTGCATGTCGCCGCCGCCGCCGTGGCGGGCGTTCGCCGTCTCGGCGCCGCCCCTCGCCTGGGCCTGCAACGCCCTGAGCGCGGCGGCGGAGTCGCCGGACGTCGTATCGGCGACGGCCCCGGACCCGAACGCCGCGCCGATGGCGACGGCGCCCGCGGCCAGCAGTGCGGCGCGGCCGGTGTTCCTTGCCCACATACGCATGGAGTTTCTCCTGTCTCGTGTTTCGCGATTGGGTGATTCGGTGGTGATCGCTGCGCGGCACCGTCCGGGTGAGCGCAGCCCGCAACCGGCCGGGCAAGGCCGTTGCTCATCGAGGAAAGATCATGGGAAGCGTCCGGAGCACCGCGAAGAGCGGTACGGACGAACGGCGAACGGTGGACGGCAGGCCGAAGGCGGGCGCGCGGCGCATGAGCGCGTAGGTGCGTGACCGCGTGCGTGCGTTAGATGCGCGAGTGCGTGAGCGGGCCGTCCGGGGTCGCCCTAGTCAGGGACGACGGAAGGGCCGCGGGGCGCGGACACGTCCGTCAGCGCCGTGCGGTGAAAAGTGCTCGGGTCGACGCCCGGCGGGACCGCCGGGTAGCGGCCGCTCCTCAGCTCGGCGACGGGCGCGAGCTGGTGTCCTCCGGCGGAGCCGCTCCACGGCTCGTCCTGGTCGACCGGCAGCAAGGGGCCGTGCCGATGGCGCTGGCATCCCGCGCAGTGGCCCGCGTCCCGGTCGCCCGCGTCACCGGCGAGCGCCTCAGGCACGGTCACACCGGGACCGGGCCGCGCAGCCGCAGCCTCCTCCGACGCGTACTCCGCGCGTCCATGCTCCGGCCGCTCCTGGACCGGGGGCTGCACGCCACCGTCCAGGACGGGGCGAGAATCCACAACTCCGGCGGCCAGCCCGCCCACGATGGGCGTACGCCGGACGTCCGGAATCCGCACACGCGGCACCCCGGCCGCGTCGGCCAGGTCCCTCAACTCGTGGACGGCCCGGTCCTTGCGGTCGAACACGTCGTGCCGCCGCTCCTGCAGATACCGGACGGGGTCGTCCCCGATCTCCTGCACGGAGCCACGGAGCTCGGGGAGGTCGTGGCGCCACGTCCCAACAACGCGGTCAGGACGGTCACCGGCCTCCCAGGCGCCGTCCGACACGTCGCCTGGCGTGTCGCCCGACCGCGTCCCGAACTCCTCCAGCGGACGGTCGCCAACCTCTTGCACGCGGCCGGACAAACCGTCCCACGACTCGACCTTGTCGGCCGGAGCGCCCTGCGGCGCTGAGGGGGCGGGGGCGGCGTTGTCGGTCGGAGTGGTCGGCGACGCCGCGGAGGCCGGGCCGCCGAGGGCGGAAAGCGCGATCCAGCCGGCGAACGCGAAACCGGCGATGGCGATAATGCGGACAAGGACCGGAATCGCGGCGCGGCGCGGCCGACCCAGGGGGCGAACCGCCCCGCTCCGGATCGGTGCGGACTCCATTGCCGGTCCCTCCTTGTCGTGGTTCGGACGGCACGAACGTAGCACCGCGGAACGCACGATCAAGGAGCCATTGTTTTGTCTCCCGGCGTGTCTCCGGATCATTTACCGGCCCATTGGTCGCGCTTTATCGCGAGCATTGATGCCCGTATTGCCGGGCTTTAACGATTTGCCGTGGATCGCGGCGCGCGGCACCGGCCGTCCAGCGGGGGTTCAGGACCCGCATGGCGGACGGTATCGAGTGCGCTACATTCGGTGAACCGTGGGCCGCGACGGCCGCCCGACCGAGGAGTTTGCGATGCCCCACCCCTCGTCCGCGATCATGCGGCTGCGGCCCGCGCGCCGGCGTTCGGCGCCGCGCCGGTTCGTCACCAGGACGGAGGTCCAGCTCATCGTCCTGTCCAGCATTTCCGCAGGTCAGACCGCACGCTCGCGCGGCGGCCGCACGTGCGCCTGGACGCTGTACTCGCGCTGGCAGTGGTCCCTGGCCACCGCCCGCGCCGAGCGCGCGCGCCGCAGGTCCCGCCCGCCCTGGCGGTAGCCGGGACGGCCCGCCGCGGCCCGCCGTCCTGGAGCCGGGCCACCGGAGGAAGATTCTTCACCCCGCCCGACGCGCCCGCCTCCGGCAGAGAGCCGGGGCCGTTGCCGCCGACCCCCCAGAAAATGCGGCCGATCGACCCCGGCTCCCTCAGGCCCGCCTCACTCCCATTTCACTCCGCGAGCGCCCAACCCCGCGGACCGGTCCACTCCGCCAGCACTCCGCTCTGCGGGCTGGTCCACTCCGCCAGCACTCCGGCTATGTGGACCGGCTCACTCCGCCCGCGCTCCACCCCGCGGGCCGGTCCACTCCGTCGGCGCTCCGGCTATGTAGGCCAGGTCACTCCGCGAGTGCTCCGCTTCGTGGGCCGGGGCGGCGCGTGGGGGGTCGCATGGCCGGCGTGTCGCGGATGATGTGGTGCGCGATCCGGCGCGCGGCGAAGTCGGCGCCGTGGACGAATCGCATGACCGGCCCGAACGTGGCCGCCGCCGCGAGCCCGGCGAAATAGAGCCCGGGCGCGGACGACTCGAAGTCCCGGCTGAGGACCGGCGCGCCGAACCGGGTCGCGACGCGGCGGCGCAGGTCGGACGAGAGCAGCGTGAGGCGCTCGACGTCCGGGACGAATCCGGTGGCGGCGATGACGTGGTCCACCTCCGTCACGAGGCGGCGGCCCGAGCGGTCGGTGGTGGTGACGGCGACGCCGTCGTCCTGCTCGGCGACCTTCCCCAGGAACCGGCCGGTGGAGACGTGGACGCGCCGGTCCAGCCGGTCGCGCAGCCACCACGCGCCCGCCGGCGGGAGCGTCTCGCGGACGATCCGCTGCCGCGTCCGCTCCGGCAGGTACCGGACGAGCCCGGGACGCTCCGCCCACAGCCACGTCCGGTATCCGGCGCCGAGCCCGGACCGGGGCCCGCCGAGCAGCTTCGTCCCCAGGGACCGCCGCACCTCGGGCACCGCGTTCCAGTCGAGCTCGTGCCTGCGCGCGAGGACGTGCGGGTACGCGCCCGCGTCGGCCAGCAGTACCGCCGTCTCCAGCGCGGACTGCCCGGCGCCGACCACGGCGACCTCCTGGCCCGCGAACGCGTCGAAGTCGCGGTGGGCGGTGCTGTGCGAGACGAGCCAGGACGGCAGGCCCGCGAGCTCGTCCGGGATGTGGGCGAACGGGCCGACTCCGACGGCGACCACGACAGTGCGCGTCGCGATCGTCTCGCCCGTGGAGAGCGTGACGACGTATCCGCTCGCGTTGCCCCGCTCGACGTTCACGATCTGCGAGTCCTCGGTGCCGGGGATCACCACGGACGCGAACCAGAGCCCGTATTCGACGAACGTCTCCAGGGGGATCGGCTCACCGACCCGCCAGTCCGGGTGCCGGTCGGTGAAGCCCATGCCCCGGTGCGGCGCGCCCAGGTTGGACGCGAACGGCTCCGACTTCAGGAACATGCCGCGCGGCATGTTCTCCTCCCAGAACCGCATCGGCTTCCCGATGATCCGGACGTCGAGGCCGAGGTTCTGCAGGTAGGCGGCCGTGGACAGGCCGTAGGGTCCGGCGCCGGCGATGACGACGTCGCAGGCCGAGTCGTTCATGTTCGTTCCCCCCGTGTGTATGTGGTTTACCTGGTGCGGAGCCGTCCGACGGCGCGGAGCACGCTCTGCCGGCCCATCGCGAGGAACGGCGGCAGGTCGTCGCCGGCGTACCAGGCGAACTCGTCGGCCTCGCGCAACGGACGCAGCGTCCCGCGCAACGGGCGGAGGGTCTCTCGCAACGGGCGGAGGGTCTCGTGCAGGGGGCGAACGGTCTCTCGCAACGGGCGGGGGGTGTCTCGCAGGGGGCGGACGGTCTCGCGCAGCAGGGCGCGTGTCTCGTGCAAGGGGCGGGTGGCGGATTGCTGGAGGTAGTGGTTCTCCACCAGCAGGTTGCGGCCGAACGCCGGGCGGGCGTCCGGGACGCGGCGGCCGGACTGGTCGAGGTGCAGGGCGCGGGCGAGGTCGAGGCCGTTCAGGTCGGTGAAGAGGCGGAACTGCGCGCCGAGGCGCGGGTTGAAGTCGAGCAGGTGGTAGCCGTCGTCCGCGTCCAGCCGGAAGTCGAGGTCGACGAGACCGCGGCAGCCGAGGAGCCGGACGATCCGGACCGCGAGCCGTTCGAGCTCGGCGTTCTCGACCCACTCCCCCGCGACGGTGTGCCCGGCCTGCGGCGGATGCGCGAGGTGCTTGCGGCCGACCCCGCCGAACAGGCAGTCGAGGGACTCGTCGAAGTAGCCCTGGAAGAACCAGTCGCCGCCCTCCGGCGGGATGCGCCGCTGGAGGATGAGCGCGCCCGCGTCGCCGTCCGGGTCGCGGACGCGGCTCGCGGCGAACAGCCGGTGCGCCTCGCCGAGCGTCCGCACGAGGGTGGTGCTGCGCAGGCCGGGGCCGCGCCGCCAGGGCCGCGCCCACTTGGCGATCAGCGGCAGGCCGAACTCGCGGGCCGCCTCGTCCACCTCCTGGGCGGACGCGGGCGTCCGGCTCGGCGGGCACTGGACGGCGTAGCGGGTGCACGCGTCCAGCAGCAGGTGCTTGTCGGCGACGCTGCGGGGGGCGTCCGGGGCCTGGTGGGGGAAGACGAAGTGGGGGGCCAGCGCGTCCGCGTGCTCGGCGACGAAGATGGCTCCGGCGTCGTCCAGCGGGACGAGCAGCGCCAGGCCGCCGACGCGCTCGCCGATCGCGCGCAGGTGGCTCAGCAGCGCGGCCGGGCGGGCGGGCGACGGCGCCCACGGATGCCCGCGGTGCAGGTAGCGGGACCTGGACGACGGGTTGCCGCGCCCCTCCAGGATGGCGTGCACCGGCACCCCGGCGCGGCCGAGGCTGCGGATGGCCGCGAGCGTCCCGTGGTGGAAGTGGTTGCGGTCGGTGCGCAGCAGCAGGACGGGCAGGCCGGTGTCGAGCCGCGGCGCGGCCGGGACGTGCGTGTCGAAGAACATCCGCTCAGCGGACCCGTTCCAGCGAATGGTGAAGCACGGCGACCTTCCCCGTCGTGATAATTCCTTGCGTCCGGCTTGCGGCGGAGATATCCCCGCGAATTCCGCCGTCAAAACCCTTACGATACGCCTGCGAGTTGGGGATATCCATCCGCGCGGGCCCCCATTCGGACATCGCCGAAAATACCCGTCCCCTTCTGTCTGCTCTTTCTGTTTCGGCCGTTTTCGCCGTACTGGTCAATATGTACGGTCAAGAGCACGGCCAGGGGCGGGCCCCATGGCAGGGCCCACGTCCAGGACGTCGGGCAGAGCCCCCTCGGGGACGCCGGGGATGCCGGAGACGCCGAGGACGCCGGGGAGTCCGGCGACGTCGCGGGTGACGGCGGCCAGCAGCGCGACCGTCCGGGAGATGTCGTAGGCGGCGGACGCGGCGGCCGCCTCCCGGCCCTCCTCCTCGGCGGTCCCGGGGGCGAGGAGCCGGCGGACGACCTCGTCCGCGAGCGCGGCGGGATCGTCCACGGGCACGAGCACGCCGGTCCCGGGACGGACGACCTCCGCGATGCCGGGAATGTCCGTCCCGACGAGGGGGCGTCCGGTGGCGAGGGCCTCCAGCGCGGTCAACGGCAGCCCCTCCCACCGCGACGGCAGGACGACGACGTTCGACGCCGCCAGCCAGTCCCGCGGATCCCGCACCGCCGGGACGAACAGCACGCCCGCCACGGGCTCGCGGCGCAGGGCGTCCAGGTCCTCGCCGTCCCCGACGATGGCGAGCCGCGCGGACGGGCACCGCTCCGTGACGCCCGGCCAGGCCGCGACCAGGACGTCCTGCCCCTTCTGCCTGGTCAGCCGGCCGACGCAGACGGCGAGCGGCACGCCGGGCGGCAGCCCGAGCCGGGTCCGCGCGCCCAGCCGGGCGGTGCCGTCGGCGGGCCGGAACCGGCGCCGGTCCACGCCGTTGCGGACGAGCCGGTACGGCCCGCGCACCCCGGCCCGCATCCCCTCCCGCAGTTCCCCGACCCCGACGCAGACCAGCGCGTCGCTCCAGCGCGCCGCGAGCCGTTCCCACCGGCGGCTGACGGCGACCTGCCGTCCGGTCGCGGCGAGCCACGACCAGCCGTGCGGCTGGAAGATCGTCGGCGTCCCGTGCGGGCGGCGCAGCAGCCGTCCCGCCAGGCCCGCCTTGGCGGAGTGCAGGTGGACGACGTCGGCCCCGAAGTCCTTCACCAGGCGGCGGAGGCGGAAGGATTCCAGCAGGGTGCGGGGCCCGGGGGCGCGTCCGGCGGGCCAGTTGAACCACGGCACGCCCGCCGCGGCGCACCGCGCGGGCAGATCACCGCCTGGCGGGCAGGCGACCGCGACCTCCCAGCCGCGTTTGCGCTGGTCACCGACCACCTGACCGATGTAGACGGCGACCCCGCCCGCGTTCGGCTGGCTGACGTGCAGCACCCGCACCGGCGTCGCGCCGCCCGCGCGGGGCGTAACGGCCGGTGCCGCGATGCCGTCACGTTCAGGCATGGACGGCGGGCCATCGACGGCGGCGCACACCCGGCAGATCGGCCGTCATGACCCCACCTCCACGCGGTCGCCTGGCGTCCCGGCGAGGACGGCGTCAGGCGGCGGGCGGCGTTCGGAGTCACCGTCCAGGCCCCCGGCGGACGGACGCCGCCGCCGCCCGCTGAGGACGGCGGCGCCGAGCCCGGCGAGCAGTGCCCCGGACGCGGCGCCGACCGCGACGCCGAGCGCGAGCTTCGGCGACGACGGCGCGGCCGGAGGCGTCGCGCCGCCCATCAGCGTGACGCGGACGCCGGTGTCGGCGCGGTGGGACGCCCCGTACTGGACGAGCGCGTCCGCGGCGGCGTTGGCGAACGCGGCGGCCTCGCGCGGCGTCCGTCCGCTGCCCGCCAGCCCGATCACCGGCGTGTCCGGTGACGTGGTCGCCCGGACGTGCTCGCGCGTCGACCCACGTGGTGCCTCCGGCAGCGGGATCGTGGCGTACCGGAGCGTCTCCTCCAGCGGCGCGAGCCGTCCGTACAGCTGCGCGTAGCTCATCGCCGCCGGACCTGACCTGTCGGCGCCGACGTCGTCCACCACCAGGACGAACGCGGACGCGGTGTACGTGGCGGGCGCGTACAGGCCGTATCCGAGGCCGCCGAGGAACCCGGCCAGCACGAACGCGATCGACGGCCCCCACCGCCTGAGCAGCCCGGCGAACGGCCCGCGACACGCGGCTCCCGTGGCGCGGCCGCCATGCCGGACGCCGTGCCGGACGCCGTGGCGGCCGCCGTCGTGTCTCTTCGTGCCGGGCGGTCTCTGCTCGGCGTCACGTTGCGGCATCTTGAGCCCTTTCTCGCATCGGAATGACCCCGCCCTCCGGCGGCCCCGGACGCTGAACCGGCGGCTCCGGACAGTAGAGCCGGGCCAGTTCGGCGGCCTGCTCGGCGATGGCGTAGCGGCCGGTGACGACCGGCGGCACGCGCGTCCTGTCCCCGCGCGGGGCACGCAGGGCGTGCCGGAGTTCCGCGCGCCAGATCCGCGCATCGGGTGGCACGTACCGGGCTTCGGACGGCGCTTCACCGGGCGGGACGTCGTCGAGGGCGGGGCAGGTCGTATAGCGGACGGGCAGCCCCGCCGCCAGCGCCTCCACGACGCCGAGCCCGAACGTCTCCTGGACGGACGGCGCCGCGAACACGTCCATGGCCGCCAGAGCGCCCGCCACGTCAGACGTCCCACCAGCGAAGACGACCCGTCCCGCGACTCCGGTGTCGTGTGCGAGCCGTTGGAGCGTTCCGCGCAGTGGGCCCGTCCCGACGAGCAGCAGCCGGACGCCGTCCAGCCGCGCCACCGCCTCGATCAGCAGGTCGAACCGCTTCGTGGGCACGAGCCGCCCGACCGCGCCGACGACGGGCTCGTCCGGCCCGATGCCGAGGCGCCGCCGCGTCGCGGCACGGCGGGCGGCGTCGAACGCGAACTCGGCGGCGTCGACCCCGTTCGGGATCACGACGATCCGGCCGGGCGGGACGCCCCAGCCGCGCAGCCTGGCCGCGACGGTCGGCGACACCGCGACGGTCGCCGTCCCGAGCCGTTCCGCCGCCCGGTACAGCGCCCGGACGCCGCGCGTCACGGGACGTCCCTCGATGTGGCCGTCGCCGAGCGAGTGCTCGGTCGCGATGATGCGGGGCGTCCCGGCCATGCGGGCGGCGACGCGGCCGTAGACGCAGGCGCGGTACAGGTGCGTGTGGACGACGTCGTACCGCCCCCGCCGGATCAGCCGCGCCAGCCTCGGCAGCGCCGCCAGGTCCCGGTTCCCGCGCATGCCGATCTCGTGGACGGGCACGCCCGCCCGCCGGATCTCCGCACCGAGCGTTCCGGTCCGCGTAAGCGTCGCGACCTCGCACCACACCGGCAGGTGACGGAGCAGCAGCGCGAGCTGCCGTTCAGCCCCACCATGCTCCAACCCGGTAATGACGTGCAGAACCCGCGTTCCGCGCCGCGTCATGCCGGGCGTCACGCAGGGCGTCACACGCGGCGTCACGCGGGGCGTCACACGCGGCTCCGGCGGCGCAGCTCGTGCCGGACGAGTTTGGCGCGCAGCCGCAGCGGCCCGTCCCGGTCGCCGACGTAGGTGCGGGGCAGCGCGTGGCGTCCCGGCTCGTCCGGGGTGATGTCGCAGGCATAGTCGTAACCGGCGGCGCGCACCGCCTCGACCTCGCGCGGCGTGGCGTGCCCGTACGGGTAGGCGAACCCGGTGACGGGCCCGTCGACGAGTTCCTCCAGGGCCGCCCGGCTCTCCTCCAGTTCCTCGCGGAGTTCGGTGTCGTCCGTCCTGGGCAGCGAGACGTGGTGCCGTCCGTGCGACGCGACCTCGATGCCCGCGCGCGCCACCGTCCGGATCTGGTCGGCGTTCATGAGGGGTTTGCGCGGCCCGTCGTCCCAGGCGTTGTAGGTGCCGATCCGTCCGGACACGACGAACGCCGTCGCCCCGAACCCGTACCGCAGCAGCGTCGGGACGGCCCGCGTCGCGAAGTCGGCGTAGCCGTCGTCGAACGTGAGCCCGACGAGGCCGCGGGCCCGTCCGTCGGCGTGCGCGTCCAGCAGCTCGCGCATGCCGACGCCACGCAGGCCCCGCGCCCGCAGCCAGGCCATCTGCCGCCCGAACCGCGCCGGCGACACCGTCACCAGGTGCGGGTCCTCATCGAAGTGATCGACCGAGTGGTACATCAGCACCAGCGGGGCCGGCCGGATCTCCTCCACCGGACGCGCGGGCGCGGGCATGGGCATGGGCGCGGGCTCCGTCACCCGTGCCGGTTCGGTCGGCTGGCTCACTGGTCTCCCCCGATTCGATACGGCCGCGCCGGACGAGCGCGCCGAGCACCCTGCGCACCCCGGCCGCGAAGCGCGGCCCGGGCGGCCCGATGGCGATCCATGAAGCGACGAGGCCGGGTCCCGCCAGGACGGTCAGGACGGCGAACGCCGCCGCGGTCACCAGCCCCCCGGCGGCGAGCTGGACGATCACCGGCGGCCGCCCGCCGACCGCGCCCGCGACGGCGAGCCCCGCGCCGCACGCCCCCGCCGCGGCGAGCACCAGCGGCGCCACGTCGGCGGCGATCCGCCGGAGCGAGACGGGCGCGACCCCGGTGCGCAGCCCGGCCAGCATGAGGACGGCGGCGAGCGTGATCCCGGCGGCGTTCGCGGCGGCCAGCGCGACCGTCCCGCCGGACGCGGCGAACGCGCCCCCGATCACGGCGGTGACGGCCAGGCCCGCGAACAGCACGGCAGCGGGCCGCCACGTGGGCCGCCGCCCCGCGAAGAACGCCCGTGCGGCGAGCCCGACGGCCATCTGCCCCCAGAGGCCGAGGGCGTAGACGCGCATGACGGACGCGGTGCTCCCCGTGTCCGCCGCCGTGAACTCGCCGTGCTCGAACAGCACCTTGATCACGAGCGGCGCGCAGGCGACGAGGAACGCGGTCGCGGCCAGCACCATCGCGCTCGCGACGGCGAGGTCCCGCTGGATGCGGTGCGCGACGGCCGCGGTGTCGCCGTCCGCCGAGGCCCGCGCGAGCCGCGGGAACGTGACCGTGACGATCATCAGCGACAGGATCATCGGGACCTGCGCGACCTTCTGCGCGTAGTTCAGGTGCGAGATCGACCCGGCGGCCAGCCCCGACCCGAAGAACCGCTCGACGAACACCTGCGCCTGCCGGGTCACCGTGTAGACGACGACCGGCGCGACGGCCGCGAGCCCCACCCACACGTCGACGTCCTGCACGTCCGTCACGCGGGAGCGCGACGCGCGAAGGCAGCGGACGAACGACGGCGCCTGGATCGCGATCATCAGCACGCTGCCGCAGGCGACGCCGAGCGCCGCGCTGGTCACGCCGACCGTGCCCGACAGCCCGCCGATCAGCGCGAGGATGCCCACGTTGTACGCGAGGTAGATCGCGGCGGGCGGCCCGAACCGGTGGTGGGCGCGCAGCGTCGCGCTCATGAACCCGGCGACGCCGAACGTCACCACGGTGATCGCCGCCAGCCGGACGCACCGCACGGCCGGGCCCCGCTCGGTGAGGCCGGGCGCGAGGGCGTCCACCAGCACGGGGGCGGCGGCGACGAGCGCGATCGTGACCACCGACAGGCCGAGGACGATGCGCGGCAGCGTCGTGCCGACCAGCGGACGCAGCCCGTCGCCCCGCGCGAGAAGCCGCGTGACCACGGGGATCATGAGCAGCGCCATGGCGTCCTCGATGAGCAGCGGCGAGACGGTCTCGGGGATCGTCCACGCGACGAGGAACGCGTCCGTGCTGCCGCTGGCGCCGAACAGGTGCGCCATTTGCAGATCACGCAGGAACCCGAGCCCCGTCCCGGCCGCGACCAGCACCCCGGAAAGCGCGGCGGCCCGTCCGACGGAGGCCCCACCAAACCCCTCACCAGAGTTGGCGGACGTTTCGGCGGACGTCATTCGCGCACCGCCCCGAACGCGCGGGACGCGACGACCCCGAGCACGATCGCCGCCAGCGAGCACGTCGGCCCGCCCAGGTCGGCATACAGAAAGTTGACCAGCAGAAACGTGACCAGCCCAACACTCGCGATCCAGAACGGATCCCGGACGCTCCGCCGCCTCCACAACCCCGCAACGATCACCGCAAGCAGACCGACAAGCCCGGCCAACCCCACCAACCCCTGCTCAGACAGAAAAAGCAGATACTCGCTATGCGGCGACAACAACGGCTGCCGCGAATATCCATGAACGGGGTCATCCGTCTCACTACCGGACGACAGCCCGATCCCGGCATAAGCATCGCGATAAGCGGGGAAATTCTTAACACCAACCCCGGTGCCAGGATTGTCTTCCCATATCCGGACAGCGGCGGCCCACAGGTTGTACCGATCGTCCACCGACTGATCAGGGCTGTTGATCGACCCGACCATCGACCGGGACCTCTCGACCACGGCCTGCCCCCCGCCGCCCGCACCAACCCCCGCAACCGCCACGACCAGCAACGCCGCACAGCAGGCCAGCACCTTGACCGCCGTCCACCGGTCGAACACGACCAACGCGACGACGGCCGCGGCGCCGAGCGCGATCCACGTGCCGCGGCTCAGCGACATCCCCACCGCGACGCCCAGCACGCCGAGCCCGCCCAGCGCGGCCACGACGGCCGCGACGCCCCGCCGTGGCGCGAACAACGCGAACGCGGTCAGCATCAGGAACGCCACCCCGACCACCACGGACATCGCCATCACGTTGGTCGCGCCGAACGTCCCGACGGCCCGGATGTACGCGCCGCCCATCGACGCGCCGTTCCCGGTGACCGACTGCCAGATCCCGTACCCGGCCTCCCAGAACCCGAGGACGAGCACCGACGAGCACACGATCGCGAGATCACGGCGGTCCCGCACGAGCAGGACGACGGCCAGCGGCACCAGCACGAAGATCTGCACGTACCGGACGAACCCGGGCAGGCTGGACGCGATGTCCGCGGAGCACACCGTGCTGATCCCGAGCCCGGCGACCAGCGGCCCGAACGCCACCAGCGCCGCTCGCGGCATCTCGACCCGTCCAGCGACCAGCAGGGACGTCGCGACGAGCACCAGCAAGGCACCGGCGGCGTCTCCAGGGGTGAGCTGCGTCCCGCCGCCGAGCAGCTCCGAGCCGGGCGGAATCCCGATGCTGACGACCGCCGCCGCGACAAACCAGCTCGGCCGCCTGAACAATCCACCAGGCCGCCTGAACGAACGACCCACCAACCCGAACAGACCACCCACCAGCCCGAGCAGACCACCAACCACCCGCCCGCCCGGGCTCGCCTCAGGCGGGGCTAGGGGCGGCGCGCCCGCCGTCATCCCGCGTCCCGGAAGATCATCGCCCGGACGGTCAGCAGCAGGATCTTCAGATCCCCGCTGAACGACCAGTGGTCGATGTAGTGGTTGTCGAGCCTCGCCCGCAGCTCGATCGACGTGTCCCCCCGGAACCCATGAATCTGCGCCCACCCCGTCATCCCGGCCGGAACACGATGCCGCAGCATGTACCCGGGACAACTACGGGAGAATTGCTCCACGAAATGCGGACGCTCCGGACGCGGCCCCACCAGGCTCATGTCGCCACGGATGACGTTCCACAACTGCGGAAGCTCGTCCAGCGAAGTGGCCCGCAGGAATCGCCCCACCCGCCCGATCCGCTCGTCGTCCCGCACCGTCCAGCGGGTGTCGGACTCGTGCTCGTCCACCTTCCGCAGCGTCCGGAACTTCAGCAGGACGAACTCCTCGCCGCCGAGCCCGATGCGCCGCTGCCGGAAGACGACTCCAGGACCGCCCTCCAGCCGCACCGCCACGGCGCACGCCGCGATCACCGGCAGCGCCGCACAAAGGATCAGGGAGCCCACGACGAGGTCGAGCAGCCGCTTGGCCCACCGCGCCGACGGCTCGCGCAGCCGCCACCCGACGCGCGCGCACGGCAGCCCGGCGAGATGCTCCCGCCGCGCCGCCGCGACTGGGACGACGTCCGACGGCGGCTGGACGAGGAGCGTCTCGCACGGCAGCCCGAACGAGATCCGCAGCACGGTGCCCAGGTGGCCCGGATGGACGTCCTCCGCGATCACGACCAGCGTGTCGATCCCGTGCCGCTCGACGAGCGCGGGCAGATCCGACGTCTCCCCAAGAACCGGCGCCGCCGCAGCCGTCCCGGCGGCCACCTGCCCGACCGCCACGAGCCCGAGCTCCCCGCGTTCCCGCAGGATCTCGACCAGATGCGCGGCCGTCCCGCCCGTCCCGACGATCAGCGCCGCACGCGCCCGCGACCGCCGGCACCGATACGTCCTGATCGCCGCGTTCACGAAAGCGCGGACGCCGAGCGCCAGCACCCCCGCGACCAAGGTCATCCACAGCCAGGCGACGGCCGCCTCATGCGCCGCACCCGGAAGGAGCACGGCCGCGAAAGCGCCCACGACCAGCGTCCGGACGAGGATCGGCGGCGCATCCACAAGAAGCGAGGGACTACGGCGCGGCCGGTACAGCCCGCCCCCGGCATTGAACGCGATCACGCACACGGCGGCCGCGCCGGGCAGCACCGCGCCCGGCGACGGCAGCACCAGGGACACGGCGGCCGCCATCGCCCAGCCGTCCGCCACTGCGAGGCATACCGGATACAGAACGGCCAGGACCCGCGCCCCCGTGACGCCACGGCGGTACGGGACGACCGGCGCGAGAACGGCGGGGCCGTCACCCGAAATGAGATCCGCGGGGGTGGCGCCCGAGTCGATGGAGGGACTCAGCCCCTGGGCTCTCATCGCGCGTCCCTTCACAGACAAGAACTCACCGGGAGGTGACCTGGACCGTACCGGCGGCCACGGGCCCAGCATCGCAGCGCTTCCCGGCCCGGATCGCCGCTTTTAACCGCCCCCTCCACAATCTTGAATAGAAGATCAGGACCAACCCCCTGACCTGCGAGAACACCCCCAGGAATGCCCATCATCAGCCCAACACGAGGCCCAATACGCGACCAGTTTCAGGGCATTTCCTTCTTCGCCCCGATTAGGCCATTTTCATCCGGCTGCGTCCGGCCGCCGGGCACGCCCCGCACCACCCGCCACCGCCGCCCGAACTGTGAAAGATCTGTGAAGTTCCCCCGGGAGTCGAACCTTCGCGGGACGATGGTCGTTACAAGTGTTCGGACGCCAGAACCCGCCGTCCCGCCACCGCGCGGGCCGGGAACTCGAAGGCCGTTCCGTAAGCGATCTTGTTGCCGTCCCGCCGTGGCGCGGGCCCGGCGGGCTGATGAGGGAGAGCGGTGCGAGGTAAGGCGTTGGCGATGGCCCTGGTCCTGGGGCTGGCGGCGGCATGCGGCGGCGGCGGGGACGGAGGCGGCGCCGGGACGACCGCGAAGGGCGGCGACGACGGCACCCCGAAGGTCACGATCACCCCGGCGAACGGCGACGGCAAGGCCCGCCCGGACGAGGGCGTGACGGTCACCGCCGCGGGCGGCACGCTCGGCGCGGTGTCGGTGAAACTGAAGGGCGCGGACGTCCCCGGCGCCCTCTCCGCCGACAAGACCAAATGGCGTTCGACCTGGACATTGCGGCCGGGCGGCAGCTACCAGGTGTCCGCCACCGCGACGTCCGCGAAGGGCAAGTCGACGACCGCCACCAGCGCGTTCCGCACCACCCGCGCCACCGCCGCGACCCGGGTCAACAACGTCGTCCCGAGCCAGAACGAGACGGTCGGCACCGGGATGCCGGTCTTCGTCCAGTTCAACAAGGCCGTGCCCGAAAAGGCCAAGGCCGCCATCGAGCGCAGCATCGAAATTTCGTCGTCCACCCCCACCGAGGGGGCCTGGCGCTGGCTCGCCCCCGGCGAATCCTTCAATGGACTCCCCTCCGTCGTCTTCCGCCCGAAGCGCCCCTGGAAGCCGAACCAGAAGGTCAGCCTCACCGTCCATTACGCGGGCCTGAAAATCGGCGACGACGTCTTCGGCGACCGCGACGTGACCCGCACCTTCCGGATCGGCGACTCGCACACCGTCAACATCAACGCCAAAACCCATCGCGCCGTCGTCAAAAAGAACGGACAGACCATCCGCACCTGGGGCGTCAGCCTCGGCTCCGGCGGCGACGTCCAGAAGGACGGCGTCGACCACCTGCTCACGACCAGCGGCGTCCACCTCACCATGGACCGCAGCCGCATCGAGCGCATGCGCCCGCCCGGCAAGAAGAAGGGCGACCCCGGCTGGTACGACGAAAAGGTCCCGTGGGCCACCCGCATCTCCAACAGCGGCGAGTACATCCACCAGAACATGGACGACCCGTCCTGCCTCGGTAACCGGAACTGTAGCCACGGCTGCGTCCGGTCCCCCGGCGGCGACGCCAAGTGGTTCTACCACTGGTCCTATCGCGGCGACCTTGTCACCATCACCGGCACCAAGCGTTCCCTCGCCTGGTGGAACGGCTGGGGTTACTGGCAGGTCCCCTTCGCCAAATGGACGAAGGGCGGCGCGCAAGGCAAAGCCCTCACCACGACCGCCCTTCGCTAGCCAATCTGGTCGTCGGCTACCTCACCGCCTCACGCCGCCTTCTGATAGGTACGAAAGGCGCGCGTCGACACCAGTCCCATCACGACGGCTGCCGCTGTCAGCAACCCGAGGTGCGTCCAGACCGTGCTCCAGTCGGGACGGGCGAGCATCGCCTCCCGGGCCGCGGTGACCGCCCATTCCATGGGGTTGTAGTCGGCGACATGGCCGACCCAGGCGGGGGCGAGGCCGAGGTCCATCACGGCCGAGCTGAGAAACATCAGCGGCAGCGTGGTGAACTGGGAGATCGCGATGAGCGACTCCTGCTGCCGGGTCAGCAGGGCGACGGCGTCGGACAGCGTCGAGAAGATCAGCGCCAACAGCACCGCGGCCAGGAACGTGACGAAGACACCGGCAACACCCCCGGGGAACCTGGCACCGGCGACCAGGGCGATCGCCACGATGATCAGGCTCTGCACGAGCGTCTGGATCGCCTGGTAGGTCATGGTCGCGATCACCAGGGCGGCCCGGCTGGCGGGTGAGGTGAGGATCCGGTCCATCACGCCGCGATCGATGTCCTGGAGGTAGGTCGTCCCGGACCAGGCGCTCGCGAACAGCGCGGTCATCATCACCACGCCCGGCGTGAGGAACTGCAGGAAGCCACCGCCCGCATCGGTGAACCCGGGCAGGTTCACGACCGAGCGGAAGAGCTGCCCGAACAACAACAGCCAGATCACCGGCTGGACGAGCCCGATGACGAGAAAGGTCGGCATCCGCCTGAGGGCACGCAACAACCGGCCGGTCAGCAGCGCGGAGTGCGTGATCACGGTCACCGGAGCCGAAGTGGCCAACCGTGCGGATGCGGCGGTCACTTCGTCACCTCCAGACTCCTGGGGCCGCGTCGGCGTCGAGGCTGTGACCGGTATGCCGGAGATAGACATCGTCGAGCGAGGGCCTGGCAAGACTCGCGGAGCTCACCGCGACACCCGCCTCCTCGAGCGCGGCCAGCACGGGCGGCAACGCCCGCGCCCCGTCACCGGTACGCCCGCGGACGGTGCTCCCGTCCAGGGTGATCTCCCGCAGCCCGGCCACTCTCCGCAGCACAGCGAGCGCCCTCTCATCGGCCTGGGCGAGCTCCACGTGGACGACATCGCCGCGCAGGCCGCTCTTGAGTTCGTCCGGGCTGCCCGCGGCGACCACCGCGCCGTGATCGACGATCGCGAGCCGGTCGGCGAGGTGGTCGGCCTCCTCCAGGTAGTGCGTCGTCAGGAGGACCGTCATCTCCTCCTCCTCGGCCATCCGCGCGATCTCGGCCCACATCTCGCCGCGCGCCTGCGGGTCGAGCCCCGTCGTCGGCTCGTCGAGGAAGAGCACCCGGGGCCGATGCATCAACCCCAGAGCGACGTCGAGCTTGCGCGCCATGCCGCCGGAGTACGTCCGCACCAGCCGGTCCGCGGCATCGGCCAGGCCGAACCGGTCGACCAGCTCGCGGGCCCGCGCCACGGCGTCCCGGCGGGACATCCCGTGCAGCCGCCCGGCGAGCACCAGGTTCTCGGTCGCGGTGGCCATCGGGTCCGTACCGGGCTTCTGGGACACGAACCCGATCGCCCGGCGCACCCGCTCAGGCCGCGTCCGCACATCGATCCCGGCCACACGCGCCGACCCCGAGTCGGCGGCCGAGAGCGTCGCGAGGATCTTCACCGTGGTCGATTTCCCGGCCCCGTTCGGACCGAGCAGCCCGAAGACGCTCCCCTTCGCCGCGGAAAAGCTCAGCCCCCGCAACGCCGAGACCGGCGCCTTGTTCCGGCCCGCCGGGTAGGTCTTGACCAGATCGACGGCCTCCACGGCCGGATCCGCTTCGTGGGCAGCGCCCATCGTCACACCCCTTGTCAGGATCTGGTGTGACTTTCACCTTCCCGATGTCACCGGACACCAGGAGGCTGAACTGCGAGGGCGGACCCTACGGTGAGAAGTCGCCAGAAACGCTAGCACACGCGACCATTCCCGCCCTGATCACCAGGTGGACGGATACATGCGGTGCTTCAACAGCAAATCGACCTGCTCCGCCGCCGCTTTCGCGTCCCCGCACGGGCAGAGGTAGCCGCCCGTCCCCCGCCGGACGTCGTGGTAGGCCCAGATCCCACCGGAGTAGACCCGGGCCGCGACCACGACCCCGACGTCCTCGGCGACGCCGCTCGCGTAGACCCAGAGCAGCGGACGGGGGAATTCGCGCGCGTACAGCTTCACGCACCGGTACCCGCGCGCCTTGACCGCGAGCGCCAGCACGTCCAGGTGACGCAGGGCGGTCCGCCGCCCCCGCCACATCCGGAACCGGATCAGCACGAGACCGCCGCCCACACCCATTTCCCGACGGGCTCGGTCTCCCTGACCCCGCAGTCGGACGCCAGCCCCCGGACGATCTGAAGCCCCCGTCCACCCTCCTCATGCCCCGGCTCCAGAGCAAGCGGATCAGGCTGGACATCGTCCAGCTCCATCACGGGCTGGACGACAGGCATCCCCTCGGCCGAATCCCATACGGCGAGCACGACCCCATCGCTTTCCCGCGTGAACCTGACCCGAATCTCCCGATCCGGCGTGCTCTGCACCGCATTCGCGACCAGTTCCCCGGCGACCAAAAGCACATCCCCGGCGACGCCCGACAGCCCCCATTCCGCAAGCCGGAACCCAACCAACGACCGCACCATCCCCGGCACCGTCCGCCCAGCCCGACAACAAATGTCCAACTCGCCCACTTGCGTGGCTTTCACTGCCATTTCACCCGCCCTCCTTTCTTTGCGTTTCCAGGACAAGAGTGGCCAGTGCGAGTTAAATTCGGAAGGTTCGTGAAGCAGATGCAACAATGGAGGAACACCGATGAGCCGCGCCGACTCGCTGCGCCCCGACTTCTCCCTCTGGCATCTCATAGCCGTTGAGCTGCGCAGACAGCGTCAGCTCCGCAAGATCTCCGGGGCCGCCTTAGCAGTCATCCTCGACTGCGATCGCTCAACTGTTGCACGGTACGAATCGGGCGACGTCCAGCTCCCCATTGCGCGGGCGCGGATCTTGGACCGCGAGTGGGGCTTGCTGGGCTTCTTCGAGAACCTCGTCAAACACGCCAAAAACGCCCAAGACCTCGATTGGTGGGAGACGTTCAAGGAATACGAGCGGCGCGCGAACCTCATCAAGACTTACGAGCCCTCACTGATCCCAGGCCTGCTCCAGCGCGAGAGCTACGCCCGCGCCGTCTTCACGTCCAGCCGCAGAATGGACGCGGACGATGCGGTCGCCGAGCGCCTGGCCCGCCAGGAGATCCTCACCCGCCAGAACCCGTGCAAGCTCATGGCCATCCTCGACACGGCGGCCGTCCTGCGAGTCTTCGGAGACGTGGACGTGATGAGCGACCAGCTCAGCTACCTCCTCGAAGCCTCCGAACGTCCGAACGTCTACCTGCGAGTGACGTCGGACCGTCTGATCGGCTACGGCGGCGTCGGAGGCGGCTTCACAGTCATGCAGACACCCACCGGCGACCTCGGCTTCGCCACAGTCGGCTCCACGGGTCACATCTCGCTCGACCCGGCCGATATCCAGGAACAGGCGATACGGTACGACCAGATCGGCATGTCCTCGCTGACCGTCGAGGCATCCCGTGCCTTCATCGCCAAGACACTGGACTCACTTTCATGATCATTCAATGGCGCAAATCTGCGCGGTCAGAAGACCACGGCAACTGCGTCGAGCTGGCCGCACTCCCCCACGCCATCGCCATCCGAGACAGCAAAGCCCCCGAGAACGACCACCTCACCCTCACCCCCCAGGCCTTCACCGCCCTCATCCATCACGCGAAGCGGGACGAGCTGCTTCCCTGAGGAGAAGCCATGAACCGTCCGACATGGCGCAAGTCCAGCCGAAGCACACAGGGCACCTCCGAGCAATGCGTGGAACTGGCGCAACTCCCCCACGGCGTCGGCCTCCGAGACAGCAAGGCACCCGACGTCGGCCACCTCACCCTCACGCCCCAGGCCTTTGCCGTCCTCATCCGTCGGGTGAGGCGGGGCGAGTTGCTTCCCTAGGAGAAGTCATGACCACGTGGCGTAAGTCTGCGCGATCGTACGAGTGCAGCAACTGTGTTGAGTTGGCCGTGCTGCCGCAGGGCATCGCCATCAGGGACAGCAAGGCGCCCGAAGCAGGGCTCCTCACGCTTACTCCTGAGGCCTTTGCCGCGCTCCTCAATCAGGCGAAGCGGAGCGAATCGGGGTTCACGGCACCGGCCTGACCCGGGCCGGCGCGGTCGACTCCGGGCCGCGGTCTTTTGTTCGCGGCGGTGCAAGACCCGGGCGCGGCGCCAGCGGCAGGCGGCGGCCGCGCAGGCCGTTCGTTCTGGGGGCACGGTGCCCGACCCGCGAACGGATCCCTGATCGCTCTACCAGGTCCGCAAGGGGCTGCTCTGCTAAGGGGAGGCCGGTGATGCGCAGGCGCCGCTATTCCTCCGACACCACCGCGGCCGAATGGGCGCTGATCGAGCCGCTGCTACCGGTCCCGGCCTGCCGCACACCGCGCGGAGGCAGGCCCGAGAAGCATCCACGGCGGGTGATCGTGAACGCGATCCGCTACGTGGTCGACAACGGCATCACATGGCGGGCGCTGCCGCACGACTACGGCGTTCCCTGGCAGACGGTCTATGCGTTCTTCGCCCGCTGGGCACGAGTCGGCGTGATCGGCCACATCCGCGATCAGCCGCGCGCCCGCCTGCGCACCCGTCGCGGGAAGACCAACGGCCACAAGCGGCAGCTGGCCGATGATTTGGGCAGCCTGCCGGTGATGGTGATGGTCACCCCGGCGGGCCATGCCGACCGCGACGCGGCCCGCGACCTGCTGGCCCGGCTACGGCTGATGCACCCTGAGCTGACTTGGCCTACGCCGGCTCGCTGGTCACCTGGTCAGCGGCCCTGCGCCTCAGCCGCGGCCAACCGACCTGAACCGATCAGCCCGTCTGAAAAGCGTCAGCCCCCGCCCACTGGTTGATCGAGGGGGTTGCGGGTTCAGCGTGAGCGTTGGGTGATGAGGAGTTCCAGGCTGTCGAGGATGCGTCGGAGGCCGAACTCGCGGCTGCTGCCCGGGGACGGGGTCCCGGCGGCTGTGATCGCGGCGGTCAGCGCGGGAAAGCGATCGGCGGGGTCATCGAGCAGGGCGTTGATAGCGGGGTTGAGCCGCCGGTCGGCTGTCCATGGCTGGGTGCCGGCCGCTGTGGTTGACCGGGTGTTGCGGACGTGGCCGCTGAGTAGGAGAACGGCGTCCAGCTGTTCGGCGCCGCTCAGCCCGATCCCGGCCAGCGCGGCGACCGCGGCCTCGGTCCAGCCGACCTCTCGTGGGCCCATGATCCGGTCGCCGACGGTGGCGCCCGGCAACCACGGGTGGCGGTCCCAGGTCGCCCACATCTGATGGGCCCACTGCCCGAGCTTGCCGCGCCAGCCGCCCGGCACCCCGGTCAGATCGGGCGGGTCGCCGACGGCCAACTCGATCATGACGGCGAGCAGCTCGTCCTTCCCTCTGATATGGCGGTAGAGCGCCATTTTGGTGAAGTCGAGTTCGGCGGCCACCCGCTGCATGGAGATCCCGGCGAGCCCTTCGACGTCGGCGATGTCCATCGCGGCCCGGGCGATGCGGTCAACGCTGAGCACAGGCTTGGGTCCGCGGCTCGGCGGTTGCCGCAACCCCCACAGCAACTCCACGGTGCCGTTCACATCGAGCCTCCGAAACTTCGGGCTTGTCGCCACTCGCAAATTGTGTCTAGCATACACAGAATCCGATGGACACTGTTTACGAGACCGTCAACAATGAAACGGAGACCACCATGACCGAGACCACTGGACCGCAGCGCACCGTCATCGCCGACGCCGTCGTGTCGATCGATGGCTACAGCAGCACCGGACCCGATGACGACATGAGCTGGGCCATGGAGCACATCATGAGTCCGCAGAGCGAGGTCTTCTATGAGGGGATCTGGCGTGGTGCGAGCACAGCGATCGTCGGCCGGACCAACTGGGAGGGCTTCACCTCCGTATGGCCCGGACTGACCAAGGACCCGAGCAGTTCGGCCCGAACCCGTGATCTGGGCAACTGGCTCGCCACCGTCGAGAAGGTGGTGTTCTCCACGACGCTGCAGCAAGCCGATCTGGAGAAGACCGAATGGACCAACGCCCGGATCGCCCGCGACCCCGAAACAGAGGTCCGGTCACTCAAGGCCGCTCCTGGCCGGGACATCCTCGTCCTGAACAGCGCCAGCATCATCCAAGCGCTCCTCAAGGCAGGCCTGGTCGACGAGCTCTACCTGACCGTGGTGCCCGCGACCCTCGGCGGTGGCGTGCGCCTGCTCCCCACCGACCACGCATCCACCTGGCAACTCGCCGGAACCACCACCATCCCCACCAGCGGCGCGGTCACGCTCCACTACCGCCGCCCCTGAACACCCCGCAAGTCGGCTTCACAAGCTGATCGCCGTCGGCGCCGCGAGGGCCTGGCCGCCGTCCAGGCCCCGCGGTCACGGCGGCGCCTGGGGTCCCGGCAGGGGAGCCTCGCATCCGATGCGGGTTCAAACTCAGGCGCTAAGCCTAAGTGCCCGTTCCCGAACCTCAACCGTTGGAGGACGACTCGGGGCGTAATGGGGGCATTCAGGGCCTCTGTTGGCCCGGGTGGGGATTGGTGAGATGGCCGCGACCCCATATGGGGCAATGCCTGGGCCTGGGCTGGGTGTGGAGGTCGAGTCGGCCGGCCGGTGGCTGAGGGTCAGGTGGCGACGGCTCCGGAGCTGCTGGATCGGGTCGGGCTGTTGATCGTGCAGGAGGCGGCGCCGCGGATCGCGCTGGAGCTATCGCTGGCGCCCTTTTGTGATTCCTCGGGCATCAACGCCTTCGTCCGGCTGTGGAAGGCCGCTGTTGCCGCTGGTGGGGAGCTGGTGCTGCTGCGTCCGCATCCCCGGTTGGTGGAGGTGCTGACCAGGATCGGGCTGGACCAGCTGGTGCGCGTCGGCGAATCGTTCCCGGACGCTCCGGGGCCGGGGATCCGGCCCTGAGCTGACTAGCCCTCGGCGGTCCCCGCATCGGTGATCTCCCCTGTGTTTTCGTGGGCGGTTGGGTGCTGTCCTGGGAGAATGGTGAGTGTGGGCCAGCGGAAGGACGCGCGGACGTGCGCGAACTGTGAGCTGGCGTTGCCGGAGGGCTCGCGGTCGTCGCGGAAGTATTGCTCGGCGGCGCGCAGGTCGGAGCAGGGACGCCTGCCTCTCGCGCGGGTCTTACGCGCAGGTCTTAGGGGGCGGGATATGGGGCGCGTAGTTCTTCCATTCCTCGGCGTTCCGGGGCAGGGCGCGGGTGCATGCGTGCTCGCGGACGCGGCCCGGGTCGAGGTCCCAGAGGCGGACGGTGCCGTCGACGCCGGCGCTGGCCAGCAGCGGCTTGGTGGGGTGGAAGGTGATGCTGTCGACCTTGTCGTGGTGTCCGGTGAGGGTGGCGAATGGCTGGTAGGTGCGGCTGTCCCAGAGGCGGATCGTGCCGTCGCTGGCGGAGGCGGCAAGGAGTGTCCCGTCGGTGTTGAACGCCACGCTGCGGGCTTCGGCGGCGAAGCGGGTGAGGAGCTGGTGGGTGCCCTTGTCCAGGTTCCAGACGCGTGCCTCGTGGTCGTCACTGGCGCTGGCCAGGGTGGTGCCGTCGCGGGTGAAGGCCACGCTGCGGACCGAGTCGTGGTGGCGGCCGATCGGCTTGGGCGGGGTGGACGAGGTCAGGTCGAGCAGATGGATCTGGCCGACGTCGTTGCCGAAGGCGAGCCATCGTTCATCGTGGCTGATGGCCAGGGCGCAGGGTGCCGCGTCGGCCCCTTCGCCCCGCAGTTTCACCGTGCGGTAGCGGCCGTCGATGCCGCGGTTCCAGATGTGGAGGGTGCCGCCGGAGTCTCCGGCAGTGATGATCTTTCCGGTTGGGCTGACGGCGAGTCCGCAGACCCCGGTGGTGTGGTCGAGGAGGAGCTCGCGCTGGCGGCGGGTGGCGGGGTCCCACAGGCGTACGCTGCCGTCCCACCCGGCCGTGGCCAGGACCTGGCCGCTGGCGTCGGTGGCCAGGCGGTACACGCCGCCGGTGTGGCCTTCGAACGCGCCCTGGTAGGCGTGCGTGGTCGTGTCCCACAGGCGGACGGTCCTGTTGTCGCTGGCCACGATCGACACGCCGCCGCGTAGAAAGGTCACGGCTTCGTGGAATTGCCCGGCGGCGCCCGGCACCATCGCCCGGGTCAGGTCCCACTGGGCCGTGGTGCCGTCCTCTGCGGTGCTCAGCAGGGTGCGGCCTTGGCCGGTGAAGCCGACTCCGTGGACGGGTGCGGTGTGGCCTACGAGGGGGACCAGCGGTCCTCGGGTGGCGACGCTCCAGAGACTGAGCCGCAGTTCGTCGCCCGCCGTGACCAGGATGCGGTTGTCGGGGCTGAACGCCGCCGACCGCAGGGCGGACCCGGTGACCGGAGTGGTCAGCGTTTTCGCGTGGTTCTCGCGCAGATCCCACAGCAGGGCCAGCCGGTCGTGTCCGACGGCCGCCAGGTAGCGGCCGTCGGAGGAAAACGTCGCAGACAGCAGGTTCCCGTCCCGGACGGCGTGCCTGCGCCGGGGCTCGTCTGGGTTATGGGCGTCCCAGACGGCGATGACTCCGTCTTTTCCTGCCGTGGCGATCTGCCTGCCGTCGGGGCTGTAGACGAGGCCTTGCACCGCGCCGCGGTGGCCGCCGGTCAGGGTGGTGAGCGGTTGCCCGGTGCGGGCGTCGATGATCCGCACGCTGGTGCTGTCCCCGGCCACCGCCAGAGCCTTTCCGTCCGGGCTGAGCGCGACGCAGGTGACCGCGTCGGGCATCTCGAAGGTGCGCGGTGTGCCATCGGACCACACCCACACGCGCTTGGCCGACCCCTTGCCGACCGCGACGGTGTGCCCGTCGGTGCTGACGGTGACGGCCTGGGGGGCGATGGTCTCTGGTCCGGTGGCCAGTTCACGGCGCAGCATCCCGGCCGGTAGATCCCACAGCTGGACCCGGTTGGCCTCGTCGTAGGTGGCCAAGGTCCGTCCGCCCGGTGAGAGCGCCTGGCCCAGCCGCCGGACCGAGCGTGGCGGGGACGGCAAACGGCGGGTGAGCAGATCGCCCTGGGTACTCAACAGTGCGCTGCGTGCCTGCACCGCGCCGGGGTCGAGCCGGTACGCCGCGGCCGCGAGGAGATCAGCGGTCTCATTGCGGCCCTGGGCGCGGGCTTCGGCCGCCGCGGCGGCCAGTGCCGCCGCGTTCGCCTGGGCAGTCTGGTGCCGGGCCCTACTGCTCTGGTGGACGGCGACAGCGGCGACACAGGCGACGAGAACGGTCAGGACGGCCAGGGCTGCGGTGAGTCGCCGTAGCCGCCGAGACCGGAGGCGTTCCGCCCGCGCCTCGGCCTCCTGCCGTTCTTGCGATGCGCGGATGAAGTCCTGTTCCTCCTGGCTGACGCGATGTTCGACGGTGAGGTCCTGGGCGGCGGCGAGCCGGGCCCCCCGGTACAGCAGGTGCGGGTCACCGCCCTCCTGCCGCCAGGCCCGGGCCGCCGCGGCCAGCTGCTGGCGGGTGCGCAGGGCGGTGCGGCCATCGTCGATCCATGCGCGCAGCCGAGGCCAGGCCCCCAGCAGCGCCTCATGGCTGATCTCCACGTGCCCGGCGTCGGCGGTCAGCAGCCGGGCCCGCGTGAACGCCTCCACGACCCGCTCCGCCGCGGGGTCCGCCGCGACCAGCGCGTCCCGGCCGGCCGGCTGCCGCACGTCGTCCCCGTGGTCACCGACCCGCACCATGCGCAGTATCACCGCCCGGGCCGCATCCTGTTCCTGAGGGCTGAGCTGGGCGTAGACGCGTTCGGCCGAAGCGGCGATGGCACCGTGGATTCCGCCGGTGCGCTCGTAACCGGCGACGGTCAGGACACCGTCGGCGCGGTGCTGCCAGGTGGCGCGCAGGGCGTGCGACAGCAGCGGCAGCGCCCCCGCCGCGCACAACTCGGCGCCGGGGGCGGCTCCCAGGTCCCGCAACAGCACCTCCACCAGCCCCGGCTCCAGCGACAGGCCCTCGGCCAAGGCCGGTTCGGTGATCGCCTGGCGCAGCTGCGGGACGGTCATCGGCCCCAAGGGCAGCGCCCGCTTGCGCAGCGCGTCCAGCAGACCCGGGTGGGCCAGGCAGTGCCCGTAGAAGTCGGCGCGCACACCGAGCACCACTGGGACGCCGTCGGCGGCGCTGCCGCACACCTCCTCGATGAACGCCTCGCGTTCCGCTTGGTCCCCGCACAAGGTGAAAAGCTCCTCGAACTGGTCCACCACCACCAGTGCGTACGACTCCAGCCGACGCCGAGCCTCCCGGCCGCGCAACTCCTCCACCGGGCGCGCGGTCGGCGTCAGGTACAGCGTCTCCGGCGTGCCGGGCTGCCGCGCCGGCAGCGCACCGCGGGCGACCGCCGCCGCCAACCCGGCCCGCAGCAGCGAAGACTTACCGATCCCGGACGGGCCGACCACCACCGCCGGATGCCCGGCCGTGCCCGGATCCGCCAGCAGCCCCAGCAGATCGGCGACCGCCCGATCCCGTCCGAAGAACCATGGCGCGTCCTGCTCCCGAAACGAGGTCAGCCCGGGGTAAGGGCAGGTGCCGGTGGCCGGGCCGACCGCGAGCGTGAACAGCGCGCCCCCGGCCCCGAGCGCGTCGTCCAAGGCACGCGCGAACGCCTCGCTCGGCCGCTGCAACCCGCGCTCCAGCCGGCTCAGGTATCCCTTGTTGGTCCTCAGCTTCCCGGCCAGGTCCGCCTGCGACTTCCCCGCCTCCTGACGCAGGCGGCGCAGCTCCGCCCCGAAGGTGGTCTCGGCCCCGTCCGCGCTCGTCTCGGCCTGAGGCGCGCCTTCGCCACCGACCAGGTCCATGAGATCGCCCTCTCGTCTGTGCGCCGAAGGCGCCCGCCCACGACAACACCCACGAGCCTATGGCTACGCATAGTTATGAAGCAGTTGCTTTTGGTGAGATCCGCTGTTCGCGGGGTTTCCTGTTGCCAGGTGGGCTCGGAAACCCGCAACCCCTTCCGCGGACGGGGCGCAGCCGGTCAGGCTCCGTGGTGCGCCAGGCCTCTCCCCAGACCGGCGTGGCGGGGGCGGTGTTGCCGCAGGCAGTGCGTGCTGGCGGCGACACCGGCCCCGGCCCGGATCGGCGATGGCCGCGCCCATCAGGTGAACCAGAACACATGAGGTGAGTGATGCCCGATTACCGCGGCGGACGGGGCGCCCAGCCTCCACCGCCTGCCCGGTCGACGACCTGCCGAGGCCGGCCGGCGACCTCAACGACCACGTGCCGTCCTCGTGTAGGCGGTCCCGCAGTGGTTGGCCCCCAGGCGAACATTCCCGTTGGAGCGGTGAGAACCTCGAGACGGCGCGGCGACTGCCCGGCGGTTCCGGGGGGACCCGGACGGCTCCGGTCACGAGGCGAGTCCGCCGGATCCCCCGGTGCCCGGCGTCGGCCGTTCGCCCGCCGGTGCGTCCGCCGCTCGCGCGGCGGGAGGCGGCGATGAAGCCGGCCTCGTGTGCCGCCGCTCTCGTGGCGGCGGCCGTGCTCGCCTCTCCGACCGGACCGTTCGGCACTCCGGCCGCGCGGGCGTCGGGCACCGCGGCCCTGCCGACCGTGGACATGGAGGCCATCGTCAAGGCTGCGCAGATCGACCCGCGCAGGGCCGATGGCACGCTGACGCCGGGTGCCAAGGCCAGCGTGCTGCTGGTGGAGCGGGCGCTCCGCGCCCAGCACCTGCTCGACCGCCGGTGGGTCGACGGCCACTTCGGCACCACGACGATCGCCGCGTACGCCGCCTACCAGCGGTCGCTCGGCCACACCGGCCTGGACGCCAGCGGCCTGCCGGGCCGGGCCTCGCTCGTCCGGCTCGGAGCCGGGCGCTTCACCGTCACCCGCCTCATCGGGCCGGGCCCGCGGGTGTCCACCGGCGGCGCCGTCGTCAACACCCGCACGCGGGACATGCTCGCCGAGGCGGAGCGACTGCTCGGCCGCCGCCTGGTGCTGGAACAGGGGTCCTACAACCCCGGCGGCGACCCCACCTCCGCGGGCACCCACGACGGCGGCGGCGCCGTGGACATCTCGACCAAGGGGATGGGGCCCGCCGCCCGCACCGCGGCGGCCGGCGCGCTACGCCGCGTCGGGTTCGCGGCGTGGGTGCGCAGCCCCCGCCAGGGCGACTGGTCGTGGCACATCCACGCCGTCGCCATCAGCGACACCGACCTTTCCCGTCCGGCCCAGCACCAGACCGGTGACTACTACCTCGGCCGGAACGGACTGGCCGACCAAGGCCCGGACGACGGCCCGAAGGTGACCATCCGCACCTGGGAGGAGTACCAGCGCCACTGACCACCCAGATCCGAAATCCGCACGAACGACACGAACATCGGGGAACACCATGGGAACGTTCAGCAAGGTCCTGGCCGTGACGACCGCCGCCATCGCGCTCGGCGGCGCGGCGTCGGCCATCGCGCCACCCGCCGCGGCGGCGAGCCGCAACGGCGTGTGCGAGAGCGGCGAGTTCTGCTACTACTTCAACAGCGGCACCAAGGGGTCGGTCTCCGACTTCACCGGCTCCCTCTCCAACTACGGCGCCAAGCAGCCCTCCTGCTACGAGTTCAACGGCCCCGGCGACGGCAAGGGCAAGTGCGTCAAGAACAACGCCGCCTCGGTCTGGAACCGCAGCGCCAAGACCGTCCGCGTCTACTTCAACAGCGACTACGGCGGCCATTCCCAGGACTTCAGGGCAGGCGCCAAGGGCAACCTGGACTCCACGCTGAAGAACCAGAACGCCTCGCACCAGTTCGCGCCGTCGCCGAGCGTGAACATGTCGTACGGGCTTTACCAGGCGAGCGGCGGCCGGATCACCTGCAAGTTCGACGGCTACTCCAGGAAAACCCGCGGTCGGCACGAGGGCATCGACTTCGCCCGCAGCATCGGCTCCGACGTCCACGCCCTGGTGAGCGGTCAGGTCATCTACATCGCGCGCGGGCGCGACGGCAGGCGGGGGCTTTCCACGATCGCCATCTACAACTCCTCGCTGAAGAAGACGGTGATCTACCTGCACACCGATCCACGGGACGGCCTGCGGGAGGGGCAGCACATCAGCCGCGGGCAGACCATCGCCGACGAGGCGTGGCGCGGCGTGTCGTCCAAGTCGAACGCGCACACCCACGTCGAGATGCGCCCCGGACGGCGGACGCACGCGGCCAAGAGCCTCGGCGACCCGCACCTGGAGAACCCGAACCCCAACTCATTCTGGCGCTCCCAGGGCTACAACGTCCGGTAGAGCCGTACCCCCTCCTCCATCCGAGACCGGAGGGGTTGAGAACCGAAGGCCCCGCCCTCTCCGACCGCAGAGGGCGGGGCCCTCCCCCTGCGGTCGGGACGATGGTGAAAAGAATCCGGGAGGCGGTATCGGATCGGGGTGGTGGCGTTCGTGGCTGAGGTGAGGCCGCCCACGAGGGGCGGCGCCAAGACGAAGGAACCGCGATCATAAAGCTAATGACCGTGACTCAGGTCACCCTCGAACGTGTCGCGCGAGTTGCTGTGCCGCCAGCGAGGGGGAGGACGGTTTGTTTCCAAGGGGGCCAACCGTCCCGGGACCTCGCATGAGATCGGGTGCTCGTGGGCATTGGCTGGGGCCGTGGCAGCACGACTGACGGCGCACGTCCTGCTGTCGCGGCCCCTGCAGTCGAGACTCGTTGCCACGCGCCCTGGCCAACTCCAACCCAATCCCCAACCGGCAGTTTCCCTGTCCGCCCACCAGCACCCGCTGGCCACCCGCCGGCACTCGATCTGTCCGCCAAACCGCACCCGGCTGTCCGTCAGCCAGTACCACCCACGTCCATCAACCAGCACCCCACCAGTCCGCCCACCAGCACTTTCACCCTGTCCGCTAGCACCGCGCTTGCCCGCTGGGCGTGAGATCTTCAGGGTGCGGGCGGCCTGATCTGCATGAGCGACCTCCCGCCGACCGATCCCCCGAGCCGTCACCCGGTGCGCCCGACGCAGACTCTCACCCCTCCCCGGCCGTCGATCCTGCAGCGTTCGGTGCTTCCTCATCTCCCGCCGTCGTCGTAGGCCGTTCACCGCCTCGGCTGGGGTGCTGGGACCCGCGCGGATCCTTCTTCGGCTTGTGGGCCGTGTCGCGCGCGTTCGTGGCGGCGCCGCCTTGGCCACGGTCCTTTGCCGGTCCAGCTCGTCCAGCACGGGCAGCGGCAGGATCAGGTGGACGTCATCGCCGGGCGTCGCCCCTCCAGGAGCCGGATGTGCTCGCCGATCTCTGCTGAGATCAGGCCGCGCATCGGGCCGGGAAGCGCGCTGAGCTGGACTATGTGTTTTCCCGTCAACGGGACCTGCAAGGCGAGGATCGCCATGAACTGCGGCGTGGTGATCAGGCGGTCGATGTCAGCGCTGCTGATAAACGTGCGAAGACTGTGTCTCGCCTCGGTCGCCCAGGTGACGTACGCGGCTTGAAGTTCGTGGGCATCGCCCGGACCGCTGCTGTAGAGGTTCCTGGCCTGGTGCAGCACGTGACCGAGGTTCTGATGGGCCAGTTCGCCATGCGAGTCCGGCGTCAGCGTGATCAGCATGGGACACAGAGTGGCCGGTCGGCGGGATGCGCACCACTGCTTTTCCCGGCATGCCGGGAAAAGCAGACCGAGAAACCGTGGGAACGAGTCAAGCCGCGAGCCTGAGCGCTTGATCTGAGCTGGGGTACCAGCGGGCGAAGTCGTTTTCGAGGTCGTGGTTGAGGACGCGGGTGCGGATCTGCAGGAGCAGGTGGGCGCCGCGGGTGTCCACCGCATCTGCTGTTTCTTGACCATTCGGCGGCTGATGACCTGGTTGACGGTGGCCTCGGCGGTGGCGCTGGAGATTGCCTCGCCACAGCGGTGGCGTTCGCCGTAGTTAGGGATCTCGTATTGGTTGCGGTCGATGTAGCCACGGAACTCGCTGAACCGGGTGAAGAAAGCCTGCTGCTTGTCGTCGGGGTCCCTCAGCGCACGCGAGTTCGAGATCGTCGACCAGGTCGTTCAGCAGGTCCAGGGCGCGGAAGGTATTGCCGTGCCACAGGTAGTGCTTGACCCCCTCGAGGGTCCGGTCGGCCTGAGCGGGGTCGACGGTGTACGGCTAGTCGTGGTCATCGCCGCAGCGCCGAACCCCGTCGAACGGTCGCCGTCATAGGCATGGGAGCTCCAGGCCTACCCGCGCTGACGCAACGCCAACGCCCGCCACCCCGACGTGCTGGCCGCCCAACGCCGCGAACGCGCCCACATCCGCAGCGAACGCAGACAACGCTGGGGACGACCCCGCCCCAAGGCGGCCCGACCAGACCCGGGCAAGGTTTGTGGTCACCGCACTAGGCGGGTACGCCGGAGCGGTCGGCGATGTCTGCAGCCCGGCGCCGAACTCGTGGGCTGGATGCGCAGCAGGTCGCCCATCCTCACAGCGACACTCCGGCCGCGCGCAGCCAATCGGGGACATCCCGGCGCTTCACATGGAGTCCCACCAAGAGATGACCGCTCAAGGCGGGTTTCCTGGTGCTGGCACGAGCAGGAAACGAGCAACCGGTTCCGCTGCTGGTCCACGTCGTCGAAGTATGTGGGCGGCAGGAAGCATCACGCCGGGCCAGAAGGGCCGGCAGGCGGAGAAACGTCATCCCCGCCAGATCACCGGCACCTGCCGTCGGCCCGGAACCGACCCGGTACGCAACCAGACAGGAGATTTCCCATGCTTGGAAACAGGATGGTGCCCGCGCTGCTCGTCGGCGCCGTGGCGGTGGCCTCTCTCGCGGGGTGGGCGCCTCTCGCGTCCGCGGCACAGGGCGCTCCCGCCGCCACGGGAGCGCCCGATGGACACTGCGACGCGAAAGAGTTCTGTCTCTTCACCCAGCAGGACAGGGGCGGCCTCGTCTGGGATCGCCTCTCCTACGACGACGACCTTCACGGCACCAACGTCGGCTACTACGCACGCTCGTGGTTCAACAAGAGCGCTTACTCTTGGCGCGTCTACTCAGAGACCCACTGTCGCGGCGCGTCCACCCCGTTAGGCGCCGGCGACTGGGGCAACGTGAACGGTCAGTGGTACGGACACATCAAGTCCATGGCCCGCGAAGACCCCAACGGGGCGAGCGTGCGCGAGTGCCGGAGCTGACCCAGGGCCGAACGGCCTGGCGTTGACACGCCCTTGACGATGCGCCGGTGGCCGGGCTCCGGCCACCGGCGCATCATGACCTGGTCGGCGTGTCCGGCCTGCAAGACGTGGGTGCGGTCGATGACGCTGTGGATGGCGCCTCAAGGCAGGGCGATTGCAAAGTTGATCTTCTATGAGGCGAGTGCCGGCAGTGCGCGTTCTGGTTTGCGGGTACGCGCGCGTAGGGTCTTGGCGCCCACCCTGGTGCCGTTGGTGTCGCGCCTGGTCAGGGCGGTGTTGCGGAGGATGGCGAGGTTGATCGGGCCGTTGCTGGTACGGGCGGCGTGGGCGCTCGCCGAACACGACGTCGCGCTGCCAGTGGACGACCTCGCATCCCCAGTGCTCCTCACGGTGCGCGCGACCCGGTCGGCCTGGGCGTCGCCATGCGGTCGGCTGGTGACGATGTAGACGTTCTCGTGGGTCCACGCCGGGTGGCCGGTGAAGGTCTTCTTCCGCTTGGCCGAGCGTCGCACTCTGGCCGCCTGGAGGAACCGAGAGAAACCGTGGAGAAGGTCAGGCCGCGAGTTCGACCGGTGAGTGATCCGAGCGGTTGAGCCCGGGATACCAGCGGGCGAAGTCGTCGGCGAGGTCGCCGTTCAGGACGCGGGTGCGGATCTGTAGGAGTAGATGGGCGCCGCGGGGTGACCAGCGCATCTGCTGTTTCTTGACCATGCGACGGCTGATCACCTGGTTGACGGTGGACTCGGCGGTCGCGCTAGAGATGGCCTCACCACAGCGGTGGCGTTCGCCGTAGTTGTAGCCGCGGAGTAGCCGCGGAACTCGCCGAGCCGGGTGAAGAATGCCTGCTGCTTTTCGTCGAGGTCGTCGGCGCACACGAGTTCGAAGTCGTCGACCAGGTCATTGAGCAGGTCCAGGGCGCGGAAGGTGTTGCCGTGCCACAGGAAATGCTTGATGCGCTCCAGTGTCCGGTCGACCTGGGCGGGGTCGACGGTGTATGGCTGGTCGTGGTCGTCATGGCTGGCCGCTGGTGGCGGGAGGGACCGGGTCATCCGGCGGAGCACGGTCAGGCGCATGGTGATGTGGAACCAGTCCAGGTAGTGCTCGGCTTGGGGGTTGAGATAGCGGGGCAGGTCGCGGATGTCCTCACCGCCGTCGGTAAGGAACACGACCTGCTGGTTGTCGGTCATGCCCTGGGTGCGCAGCACCTCGTACAGCCGTCGTTGGGTTTGTCGTCGTAGGTCTGCACGAAGGCGAAGCACTTGGCGGGGCCGCCGCCGGTGGGAGTGCTCCTGCCGGTGACGGCCTCGAACTGAGCTGGCCAAGTCCGGGAGCAACCTGCTCGGCACCCGGCTCGCCGCCATCCGCACCCTGGTCCTGGACATGCCACCAGCCGTTGCAGCCCAGGCCCCTGGGCTACACCGCCGAGTGCGCCGAGGACCACGCCATCCTGGCCGGGGCGTACTGGGCCAGCTACGCCTCCCACCGGCGTCAGCGCATGGAACTCACGACACCTTGATACGCGATGCCATCAGTATGATCTTGGCCCGGAGAGGTTCCAAGCGTCCTGACGGCTTGTTCCAGAGCTGGGAGAATCGGGTGTGTGGGCCGGCGTGGGGACACGCGGAGGTGCGCGAACTGCGGGCTGGCGTTCAAGCTGCAGTCCGAGCTGGCCGACTCAAGGGACGCCGGAGGATTGACCCCTCACGGGCCCACTTCCCCGGCGAGTGCTCAACTCACCGGCCCGGTACGCCGCGATCAGCAGGCGGCCTGCGCGGCGACGCACGGGCCAAGTGCGGGGGTTCCCTTGGCGTACCTGACCAAAGCGGACCTGCGCGGCGCGGACCCGACCGGCGCGGACCTGCGCGGAATCCGGGGGGTCTCGGCTGAGCAAGTGCGCAAGATGGCCACGACCGATACCACAACCCGGTTCTAAGTTCGCGCCTGTGAGGGCGTTGGCAGGCTTGGCTCGGCACGCTCACGCTTGAAGTGTGGCCGAGGGCGGGTTGTGGCGGTGTCCTGGATGTGGGGACTCGCTTCCGGGCTGGTTGCGGCGGGATGCTCGCTTCTGTAGCGCGTCGTGCCGGGCTCGGCATTGGCGGTGGGTGCGACGGGGCCGGGCCCGGGTGGCGGTGATTCTGGATGGCTCGCCGGCGGCCCGGGCGATGTGTCCGGAGTGCGGAACCGAGTGGGTGGTCGGCGCCGAGAGACAGACGGGGGCGATCTTCTGCAGTCCGCGGTGCCGGACGCGGGCGTGGCGGCGGCGGAAAGCCGTTCGCGAGGGCGTCACGGTGACGGAGTCGCGAACGGCTGAATGATCCGGAAATGGCTGGATCTGTCCTGGGGGAACAGCCGCCCGCACCTCCCAGGACGTCGGCCCGCGATCGGCTCCCACCGCCGCCAGCTCCGCCACCGCGGCGGCATACACCTCGCTGGAGCGCTTCAGCTTGCGCCACTGCTCCGAGCGGCACGCGGCACAGCAGTACTTCCGCGACGACCGTTGAGTTGGCCGTGCTGCCGCAGGGCATCGCCATCAGGGACAGCAAGGCGCCCGGGGCGGGGCTCCTCACGCTTACTCCTGAGGGCTTTGCCGACCTCGTCAAACAGGTGAAGCGGAGCGAATCGGGGTTCGCGGCACCGGGCTGATCCAATCCGGCGCGGTCGACTGCGGGCCGCCGCATCTGGACGTGGCACCGGGGCAACCGTCAGCGGGCACGGGACGTCTCCTTTGACAGTCGGTGTCAAATTTTGTGATGGAGGTCCAGGATGCGCGCATTATCCGGGGGGTTGCTGACTCTCGTGTTGTCGGCCGTTCTTGTCGGGGTGCTCGGCACGTCCGCGTCCGCCGCGTGCGACACCGCGTGGGGGACGCACGTGGTGGCAAGGGTGGGCAGCTCGAACGGGCAGGTTGAGCGGCTCCATACCGAGCGTCAGACCTGTTATGACGAACTGGTCATCGAGGTGGACGGGTCGGGCTTCAGCTACCTCGTCGGGTACGTCGACGAGGTGGAACAGGTGGCCTCCGGCAAGCCGATTTCGCTGCGAGGCGGCGCCAAGTTGCAGATCGACGTCCGAGCGGATGCCGCCCCGGGGTTCCCGTCCGGCTCGTCCGAGCTCGCGGATGTCGGTGGCTACACCGCGTTCCGGCAGGTGGCGGGAGCAGGCTCGTTCGAGGCGCACACGAGGATCGGCCTGGGCGTCCGGGAGGTCCTGCCGTTCCGGGTCCGCACTTTCCCGCGCGACGGCGGCGGCGAGCTGCTCGTGGTCGACGTGGCCCACACCGGATAGTTCCGCTGAATCTCTACGGGCCGTCCGTTGTGAGGCCCTCGTGGATGACGGCCAGGATGCGGGTCACGCGGTCCGGTTCGGTGTGCTCCGACAGCCAGCCGATGGCTCGTGCCGTGGCGAGCAGGTCTCCGGCGTCCACGTCCCGGCGCACCTGTCCGGCGTCCTGGGCCCGGGTGAGGAGCCGCGCGACGGACTCGGCCATGGCCCGGGACGCGGCCTGGAGTTCGGGCTGCGTACCGGGCTGACCGGTCGGCATCGGCAGCGCGCACCACGCCCGGGAGCGTGCGGAGAAACGCTCCAGCCAGGCCAGCAGCGCCTCTCCGGGCGAGTCGGCGAGGAGTCCCTCGTCGGCCTCGGCCGTGAGGGATTCGAGGCCGTCCCGCAGCGCGGCGTCCAGCAGCGCCTCGCGCGTGGGGAAGTGCCGGTAGAGGGTGCCGATCCCCACCTCGGCCCGGCGGGCGATGTCCCGCAGCGAGACGTTCGCGCCCTCCTCGGCGACGACCTGCCGGGTCACGGTCAGCAGCCGCTCACGATTGCGGCGCGCATCGGCGCGCAACGCCGCTTCGCCCACCGGGAACACCTCCACGCTTGCCTTCCGGAGCAGTGCTCCGTATATTTCCGGAGCACTGCTTCGTTTCGTCCGATCACTCATCCTACGGAACTGGACGGAATCCGAATGGGCACGTCCTTCTCCCCCCAGCTGCGCCGGGTGCTCCTCGTCACCACGCTCGGATCGTTCCTGGCCTTCCTCGACTCGACGATCGTCAACGTGGCGCTCCAATCGCTCGCCACCAGCACGGGCAGCCCGCTGTCCACGATCCAGTGGCTGGTCACCGCCTATCTGCTGGCCGTGGCCGCCGTGCTTCCCGTGTCCGGATGGGCCGCGGGACGCTTCGGCGCCCGGCCCGTCTACATCCTCGGCATCGCCGCCTTCGGCCTGGGCTCCCTGGCCTGCGGCCTCGCCGGATCCGTCGGACAGCTGATCGCATTCCGGGTCGTCCAGGGCATTGCGGCGGCGCTCGCGAGCACCGCCGCGCAGATCCTCGCCGTCCGCGCCGCCGGGCCCGAACGGCTGGCCCGGGTCATGAGCGTCACCGGTGTCCCCACCATCCTCGCCCCGATCATCGGCCCCACGATCGGCGGGCTCCTGCTGCAGCACGCGGGCTGGCGCTGGATCTTCCTGATCAACCTCCCGCTCTGCGCCCTCATCGTCGCGCTGGCACCGCGCATGCTGCCGCCCGACCCGGCCCGGCAGCCCGGACGCCTCGACCTGCCCGGCGTGATCACGCTCGCGCTGGGCTGCGTGGGACTCACCTACGGGCTGACCGAGCTGGGCGAGCACCGCGACATCGCGTCGGCCGCCGTGCTGGGGCCGGTCACGGCCGGGCTGGCGCTGCTCGCGGGCTTCGTCGTCCACGCCCTCCGGACGCCGGCGCCGCTGCTCGACCTGCGGCTGCACCGCAACGCCAGGTTCGCCGCCGCGTCCATGGCGAACTTCTTCCTGGGCGCGGTGATCTTCGGCGCCATCATCCTCATGCCGCTGTACTTCCAGATCGTGCGCCATGAGGACACGGTCACCACCGGGCTGCTCCTCATCCCCCAGGGCATCGGCATCGCCGTCGCCATCGGCGGCGGCGACAAGCTGATCAAGGCTCTCGGCACCGGCCGGACCGCGCTCCTCGGCGGCCTGATCAGCGTCGTCGCCACGGTGCCGTTCGTGTTCGTGACGGCCGGCACCTCGTACTGGGAGCTCGGCGCCGCCATGACCGTCCGCGGCCTCGGCGTCGGGGCCACCGTGGTCCCCATCATGACCGCCGCCTACCGCGCCGTTCCTGCCGCCGCCATCAGCGACGCGACCGTCCAGCTCAACGTGATCCAGCGCATCGGCGGCTCGATCAGCACCGCGCTGTTCGCCGTCGTCCTGCAGGGCCGGTTGGACGGCGCGACGACCCCGGCCGCGCAGGCGTCCGGCTTCGGCACCGCGTTCTGGTGGGTCCTGGCGATCGGGCTGTGCGCCACCGCCCCGACCCTGCTCCTCGTCGTCGCCGAACGCCGGCCCCCACCCGCTCGCGATACTTCGGCAGCTGATGTATCGTCAGCCGTATGATTGAACGAACCACGGTGATGCGTGAGCCCACCTACTTCGTCCTGGCCGCGCTGCTGGACGGGCCCCTGCACGGCTACGGGATCATCAAGCGCGCCCAGACGCTCTCGGACGGACGTGTCCGGCTCGCCGTCGGCACCCTCTACGGCGCACTCGACCGGCTCGCGACCAGCGGACTGATCGTCGTGGACGGCGAAGAGACCGTCCAGGGCCGTCCGCGCCGCTACTACCGGCTGACCGAGGACGGGCGCCTCGCCGTCACCCGCGAGGCCCACCGGTTGGAGCAGGCCGCCCGGGTCGTCACGAGCCGCACCTCCTTCGCGACGGGGGAGGCCGGAGCATGAGCGGAGCATTCACCGAAGGCTGGTACCGGCTCTTCCTGCGGGCGTTCCCGTCCGGCCACCGCGCGGAGTACGGCGCCGAGATCCTCGGCACGCTGCTGAACGACACCACCCGCCGCGTCCCCTCGCCACGGGAAACGGCCGGGCTCCTCACCGCGGGCTTCGCCGCCCGCGCCCGCGCGGCCGCCGGAGACGCCACACCCTCCTGGTGGACGGACGGCGCACACCTCGGCCTGCTGACACTGTCACTCGCCAACCTCGTCTACGGGATCGCCGACCACGCGTCCACCGGGTGGCTGGCCGCTTCGGCAGCGCTCGTCGTGGCGTTGCTGCGCGGCTGGGTGCTGATCGTCCTGCCACTCGCCCTGGCCGTGGCATTCTCGACCGGCCGGGCCATGCTCGTGGGGCCCGAAGCCTCATCCTGGCTGCCGCAATTCTTCGGACCGGCGTACCACAACTGGGCCTCACTGGCCCCCTACGGTGTGCTGGCGATCGGGGCCCTGGCCCTCGCGGCGCTGGCCCTCGCGGCAGGCCGACCGCGAAACCTGCGCACGCGACCGTTGTGGTGGCTAGCGATCCCGGCGGGCGCCGCAGCGCTCACCTACCTCTCCCAAATCCAGGAGTACGGCGAGACGTGGCAGCTGCTCAGGGCGGGCACGGAGAGCGTCCTCCTGCTTGCCGGAGTGCTGGCCACGGCCGTCGCGCGCAGCCCGCGCTGGGCACTGGCCGCGGCGATCTACGTCCTGTCCGGCGTGACGTCCCAGGTGACCAACCCGCCGCCGAATGCACAAGACCTCGGCTACTGGCTGACCCTCACCGCGCTCCTCCTGGCCATCGCCGCGACAGCCTGGCGCCCCCAACCCATCCCCGACCCTCGCCGTCCGCGATAACCGAGGCACCGAACGCCTCGACGAAGGAGAACGCCATGCGTCGGGCGATCGACAAGGCACTGGTGTACGTCATCGGCTGGGTCAACCAGGCCGTGTTCTCAGCCTCGCGTGGCCGCGTGGTGCTCTATCGCTTTCACGGCAGGTCCGGCGTGCTCCTCACCATCACCGGCCCGGCCACGCCCGTCGGTAAGACCATCGGCGTCGGCTACCTCCCAGACGGCGACGACTACATCGTCCTGGCCACCAAGGCCGACACCACCCTCCACACGGCGCTGCGCACCGCCACTGCCATGACCATCGATATCGCCGACCAGCAGATACCGGCCGACATCACAATGCTGACTGGTGACACCCAACGCGCCGCCGCCCTGCTCGACCGGCTGCTCAAGCAGACGTCCATCGACGAACGGCACGAGGTGACCCGGCTCCAACAAATCCCCATCGCTCGCCTGACACCCCACCACAAACCCGCGCCCGACCATCCAATAGCAGTCAGCCGAGGCAAAACGCATTGAAAGGTCGGCCGCGGGACGGGCGTGGCTCATCAACCCTGGACGTCGTCGCCTGCGGAGAAGCGCAGCTCAACCTCAGTGCCACCGGAGTGCCGGTACGACAGGGTGAAGCCGCTGAACCCGTAGTCGACGACCTGGGCGAAGCCCAGGCAGTAAAGGCCGAGCAGCGCGGCCGAAGGCATCAGTCCGGCCTGACCGGCGAACGGGGCGACAACGAACGCGATCACGGCGCCGAAGAATCCGCCGCTCATCAACAACCCAAGGGCCATGACGATTTGCGTCAGTCGTGGCCACCTGAATTCCAGCCGATGCAGGGTGTGACCGCCCCATCCCGCCACCGCTCCCACGCCGATGGTGCCGATGAGGATCAGCCACCATCGTGCGTCATCGAGCCAGTGGGCCAGGACGACATACGGGGGCCAGATCAGCCCGCAGATCACCAAAAGCCAGCTGATGCGCCACGGCTTAATGATCACCTCTCCAGACTGCTGACACTCCACCTGAAATGTCCAGAGCCGACCTGGAAACGGCCACATGTGGAGGCATTCCCGAACGTCTCGCCGCTGGTCACGCGGGTGGCCCGACCGGGCCGGCGGTGATCGGCCATCGGGGCGCGCTGCGCCGACGGCGGCGACGGACGACGACAGGCGGCGACGCGGCGCGGGGTCGGATTCGGTGCGGGCGACGACACGGAGTCCCTGCCTGAGCACAAACAGGAAGCGCGGGCACCCCAGTTTCCGGCATGTATGGAGTTTCGATATGCCGACGATATGTGTCGGCTCGTAGCCTCATTAATCGTGCGCGTGTCGATTGTCGAGGACGATCCCTATCCGGCAGAAACCATCCATAAATGGCCTGTGCATCGAAGGGAAGCGCGTCGGCTACCGCACCAACACGCAACCTGAGGCCGGACGCGAGGGAGACGAGCGTGAATAGGGCACCTGGATTGAGCGTTCGGGCCAAACTCACCCTCAGTTACGCCGGATTCCTCATGCTCGCGGGTGTCCTGCTGCTCGCGGCGGTGTGGGCGTTCCTCCTGCGCTACGTCCCCGACCGTGCGCTCATCATCCCCGGCTCCACTGACATCACCCTTCGAGTTTTTCCCATCCGCTCCAACCTCCTGCGTGTTTTCGCTCCAAGGGCGGCCTCGGTGTTGGCGATCCTGCTGGTGCTCGGCCTCTCGGGAGGGTGGGTCCTCGCGGGCCGGATGCTCGCCCCGCTGACCCGCATCGCCGACGCCACACGCCTGGCCACGAACGGATCGCTCTCCCACCGCGTCCGGCTGCCGGGCCGCAAGGACGAATTCCGCGAACTGGCCGACGCATTCGACGCGATGCTCGCACGACTCGAAGCGCACGTCGCCGAGCAGCAGAGATTCGCGACCAACGCCTCCCACGAGTTGCGCACCCCGCTGGCGATCTCGAAGTCACTTCTCGACGCGGCGCGCTCCGATCCGAACCGCGACGCCGTCGAAGTCATCGACCGCCTCCACGTCCTCAACACTCGGGCGATCGACCTCACCGAGGCGATGCTCCTGCTCAGCCGCGCTGAGCAGCGGTGCCTCATCCGCGAACAAGTCGACTTGTCGCTCCTGGCGGAAGAAGCCACCGAAACACTTCTTCCCCTCGCGGAAAAGCACGGCGTCGCCCTCGAGACCCGCGGCGAAATCACCCCCACGTTCGGATCGCAAGCGCTCCTGCTCCAACTGACCACGAACCTCGTGCACAACGGGATCGTCCACAACCTGCCTGAACAGGGCACCGTGTGGGTCACTACGAGCCTCCGCCCCGAGTCTGTGGTCCTCGCCGTCGAGAACACCGGCGAGAAACTCACCCCGCAACTGGCCTCGACACTCACCGAACCATTCCAGCGCGGCGCCGGGCGCATACACACCGACCACGCAGGCGTCGGTCTCGGCCTGGCGATCGTCAAGACCATCACCCACGCACACGACGGCACCCTCACCCTCACCCCACGCCCCGCAGGCGGTATCCACATCACCGTCGAACTGCCCACGACGCCCCCGCCTACCACCAGGAAACACTGAGCCCCTGCTGAACGGACTCACCCGAAGATCACGCAGGCGGCCAAACCGAACTAGCATCCGACCCGACTCGCGGCCCGACCCGACTAGCAGCAGGATCGGGCTACCGGCCGGATCGGGCTAGCGGCCGAATCGGGCTAGCGGCCGAATCGGGCTAGCGGCCGAATCGGGCTAGCGGCCGAATCGGGCTAGCGGCCGAATCGGGCTAGGGGTGGTCGGTCAGTGGGGCGAGCGCGGCGTCGACGGCGTCGGTGAGGCGGCGGGGGTCGGACTCGGCGCGGGCGACGACGTGGAGTCCCTGCATGAGCGCGAGCAGGAGGCGCGCCTGGGCCCCGCAGTCGACGTCGGGACGGATCTCGCCTGATCGCTGCGCGGCCAGAAGCCCCTGCTCCAGGCCGCCCTCCAACGCGCCGAAGCCGTCATGGACGAGCCGTCCGGCGGTCTCGTCCGCGGGGAGCAGTTCGGCGGCGGTGTTGCCGAGCATGCAGCCGCGTCCGGGGGTCTCCTGCGCGGCCTGGAGGACGCTCAGCAGAAGCGCCCGGATCCGGGGCAGGACATCCCCGTCGCCGTCGAGCTCGGCCGCCTGTTCCCGGGCCGCGTCCACATAACGTCCCAGTGCCCGCAGGAAGAGCCCGTGCTTGTCGCCGTACGCGGCGTAGAGGCTCCCGGGCAGCACACCGAGTTCGTCCTTGAGATCCCGCAGCGACGTGGCCGCGTACCCGCGCCGCCAGAACAGCTCAAGAGCTTTCCCGGCCACCTGGCCGTCGTCGAAGGAGCGCGGTCGTCCGGTGCGGGGCATGGCCGGATCGTACAACTTCTTGACAGCTCATTCAAGAAGTGCGAACGTGTTCCCATCGACTTCTTGATCGTCTGTTCAAGAAGAACATCATCACTCCGAGGAGATCCCATGAGGCGCCTGTTCCTGCACATCAACGTGTCGGTCGACGGCTACATCGCCGACCCGGCGGGCGACATCGACTGGCGATTCGCCGACCAGGAATTCCAGGACCACATCGACGCCATGCTGGAGTCGATCGACGGAATGGTCTTCGGCCGGACCGCCTACGAACAGCTCGCCGCATACTGGCCCACGGCCGGCGACGAGGTCTCACCCACACAACGGCGCCGGATGCACGAACTGCCGAAATACGTCATGTCACGCACCCTCCACAGCACCGAGTGGCACAACTCCCACCTGCTCGGCTCCGATCCGGCCGCCGCCCTCAACGACCTCAAGCGCCAGGACGGACGCGACCTCGCCCTCTTCGCCGGAGGCCAGGCCGCGACCGCCGCCCTCCGCCTCGGCGTCTTGGACCAGCTGCGACTCGTCGTCAACCCCGTCCTCCTCGGAGGCGGGACCCCACTGTTCGACGGCAAGTACCCGCAGAAAGACCTCCGCCTAACCGACACCCAAAAGTTCACCTCGGGCGCCCAGCTCAACACGTACGACCTCACACCCGACACACCTCCGCACAGCTGACCACGCCACCGCAACACCGCAACCGACGCTCAGCAAAGGCGCTCGTATTCGACCTGGGTGATAGGGGTTCCGTCGCCGTAGTCGAAGGGACGCGTAACGCCGGATTCAGTGAAACCGCACTTGGTGTAGAACCGGCGGGATTGCGGGGTGTCGCGCAGCGTCCACAGATGCACCCAAACGAACCCTTCCTCGCGAAGGCGGCGCAGCGTAGCGGTCATCAGCGTGGCGGCGATGCCGCCGCCCCAACCGTCCGGATGGCAGTAGAAGGCGAAGATCTCCGCCAGCCCCGGCCGGGTAGGGGACGGACGCACGAACGACAACGCCAGCGGACGCCCGTCCTGGACGGCCAGCAGAATCACCCCCACCCCCGCCGCGATCCGCTCGTGCCATTTTGTACGCCTGCTCTGGACGGCCTGCGCCGCGAATTCCGGCGGAAAGAAGGGCGCATGGGACGCCTCCCAAGCCGCGGCGTGAATCTCGCCGAGCACATCGCCGTCCTCCGGCCGGGCACTCCGAACCTCGATCATCCGATCAACCTACTGACGTAGGCCACCGGGCCATGATCACCTAGGCTGCGGGCATGCTGCATCGGCTGTTTCGGTGGTCGGCCGCGGCGGTGGTGGTGGTCGGCGCGATGTGCGGGTGCGGCGACGCGAACGGCGCGACGACATGTGCCACAGCCTTCCGGGAGCGTGCCGAAGGCGACGGCCTCAGGTCGGCGCGTCCGGCCGCCGAGGCCAAGTACCGGCCGCTGATCACCACCGGACGCGGGTTCGCCGAGCTGTACGAGCAGGTCTTCGAGCAGGCGCGCGCCTTCCCCGGCGACCGCGACGTGCTCAAGCTGCGCTGGGCCGCGGCCCATTCGACCACCCGAAACCACAGCCGGTTGGGCCCGGTCGCCAACGGCGCCGTGCTGGTCGCGGGCGCCACCGATGAGAACGGCACCGATGAGAACGGCGTGGTCAAGGGCGGCCGCGTCGGTGCGCTGCGCGTGTCGGACGGAAAGCTGCTGTGGAACCGCTCCGGCGCCTTGGGAGCCACGTCGGAGGCGTCCGACGGCGTCAGCGTCGCCCTCGCCGAAGGGCCGGACGGCGGCTTCATGATGGAGGACGGCCCGCCACGACCGCGCACCGCGGGCCTCGATCTCCGCACCGGACGGCGGCTCTGGTGCACCTCGGCCGCTGACCCGTCCGCGATGCCGTACTGGCTGTCCCCTGCCGCTCCGCGAGTCGCCGCCGGGATCTTCTTCGCCGACGAGGGACGCGCCGGAACGCTCAAGGCGATCCGCAGCGCCGACCGCGGCGTCCTGTGGTCGGCGGCGGCGCCGAAAGGCTCCAACTACCGCGAGCTGGTGGCCGGTGAAGGGATGGCGGCCGTCGCCACAGAGCCCGCCTCGCCCTACTCCGGCGGGGGACCGTCCGAGCTCGCGGGCTACCGCATGTCGGACGGCGCGAAGCTGTGGCGCAAGGGCGACAGCGCGGGTCTGGGCCGTCCAGGCCACACCGATCATCGTCCCGTGGCGATCGGCAAGGGCTCGGTCGTGGTCGTGGAGACGTCCTTCAGCCGGTCCGCGCCGAAGGGCGAGACCCGTGTGGCGGCCTACCGCGCGACCGACGGACGCCTCCGCTGGTCCCGTCCCGTACCGGAGACCACGAGCAGCGACCAGGTGGACGTCGTGGGCTCACGAGTGGTCGTCGCCGCCGCCAACCAGGCCACGGCGTTCAACCTCACCAACGGCCGGACGACCTGGACCCACAACACCGACGACCGCCCCCAAGTACGAGACGCCGCCGTCCACGGCCCCTACCTCTACGCACCGCAAAAGGACGGCCCAGGCCTGGCGGTGCTCGACCTCGAACGCGGCACCACCCGCACAACCCTCAATTTCTTGAAAGACCCGTCCTACGACGTGACCGCCACCGACGGCGTCCTCCTAATCCAATACGCCAACCTGACCCTCGCCTTCAACCTGCCCCCCAAGAACCAACCCTGACAAAGCATCTCCCCAAGCAACACAACCAGGCACCTTTCACCATGATGTACAGACAGTGATTATATGTTCACTGTTTGCATGAAGTTGGACGATGGCTGAGAAGGAGCGCGGGTGGGCCAGCACGAAGATCCGGCGGAGAAGAACGGGCACAAGCCCGACAAGCCGATTCCTCCGCCGAACAAGGATGACAAGGGCGACGGCAAGCGAGGAAAGTAGCGCGTATGGAGGATGTCGGGCGGCGCCTGGAGGCGATGGTTGCGCGGTTGACATCCGCTGGGTGGCTGACCCAGGGCCGGGTTAGGACGGCGTTGTATGACGTTCCCCGCCATGGCTTCGTCCCGTCCGTCGCCTGGACCGGTGAAGGCGACCGGGTCGACAGGGACACCGCCCCTGACCGATGGCTCGATCTGGCATACGGCGACGATGCGATCATCACGCAGCTCGACGACGGGCGGACGGCCATCGTCGCCGGGGACGGCCGGTTCACCTCCTCGTGTTCGGCGCCGAGCACCGTCGTGTCCCTGCTGGAGTTGCTGGACGCCGAAGCCGGTCACCGCGTCTTGGACGTCGGGACCGGCACCGGATGGACGGCCGCGCTCCTGACACGCATCGCGGGGCCGGAGAATGTGACGAGTGTGGAGATCGATCCGGCCGTCTCCGCGCTCGCCGCCGAGAACCTCAAGAAAGCGGGGTTCTCTCCCCGGCTGATCGTCGGCGACGGCGCGGAGGGTTGGGCCGAGGGACGGCCTTTCGATCGCGTGCATGCCACCTGCGGTGTTTCACATGTCCCTTACGCGTGGGTGCGGCAGACGCGCCCCGGCGGCGTGATCGTGACGCCGTATGCGCCGGGATTCGCGTCCAGCCATGAATTGCGCTTGGTGGTCATGCCCGACGGGTCGGCGATCGGCAAATTCACCGGATACGCCTCGTACATGATGATGCGTTCGCACCGCCATTCGCCCTGGCCCGCGCCGGACGACGATGAAGGAGCCGAGTCCACCACAGCGATCGATCCCCGGACGATCGGGTACGCGCCCGCAGGCGCGGATCTCCTCATGGGCGCTTTCCTGCCGGGTGTGAACGCCCGGGGAATTCACGAGGGCGACGCCTACGTGATGCGCCTGTGGACGCCGCAAGCGTGGGCGACCGCGACCTATCGCCCAGGTCAACTCGCCTATCAGGTGCGCACCTCAGGTAATCGGAACCTGTGGGAAGAGGCGACCGACGCCTATTTCCGGTGGGTGGGTCGGGGCAGCCCAGGGCGGGACCGATTCGGGCTCACCGTCACCCCGAATGCTCAAAGCGTCTGGGTTGATTCGCCGGGGGCTCCGGTCGGCGGGTGAGGGGGTCCATGGCCGGGCCGATCAGGCCGATCAGGGCCGGGCCGATCAGGGGGTCAGGTGGCGGGGCGGGTTTCGGGGTGGCGGCGGCGTAGGCGGGGGTTTTCGATGGGGGGCGGGTTGTAGGCCACGTCGAGCCTTCCGATGTCCGTGCCGGGCGGGACGATGGCGTCGATGCGGTCGAGGATCTCGTCGGTCAGGGTGGTCTTGGCACCCGCGAGGAGGTCGTCGAGCTGCTCCATCGTGCGTGGGCCGATGATCGCGGACGTGACGCCGGGGTGGGTGATCGCGAACGCCATCGCCAGGTGCGTCAGCGATATCCCGGCGTCGTCGGCGAGCGTGATGAGCTGTTCGACGGCGTCGAGGCGGCGCTCGTCGCTGAGGTGCTTGAACCCGAATCCGGACCGGTGGCTGTCGGTCTGCTGTCCCTTCCGGTAGCGGCCGGTGAGCAGGCCCTGCGCGAGCGGGCTCCAGACCAGGGCGCCCATGCCGTAGCGCTCGCAGACGGGCAGCACCTCGCGTTCGATGCCGCGGTCGAGGATCGAGTACGGCGGCTGTTCGGTGCGGAAGCGCTCCAGGCCGCGCCGCTCGGCGACCCACTGGGCTTCGACGATGTCCGACGCCGGGAAGGTGGAGCAGCCGATGGCCCTGACCTTGCCCGCGCGCACCAGGTCGCTGAGGGCGGAAAGGGTCTCCTCGACGTCGGTGTCGGGCGCGGGCCGGTGGACCTGGAACAGATCGACGTGATCGGTCTGCAGGCGGCGCAGCGAGTCGTCCAGCGCGCGGACGAGCCAGCGCCGCGAATTGCCCCGCCGGTTGGGGTCGTCGCCCATCGGAAGGTGCGCCTTGGTGGCGAGGACGACGTCGTCCCGCCGTCCCTTGAGCGCCTTCCCGACGATCTCCTCGGACTCGCCGCGCGAGTAGGCGTCGGCGGTGTCGACGAAGTTGACGCCCGCGTCCAGCGCCTTGTGGACGATGCGGACGGAGTCGTCGTGGTCGGGGTTTCCGGCCGCGCCGAACATCATCGCGCCCAGGCAGTAGGGGCTGACCTTGATGCCGGTCCGGCCCAGCGTGCGGTACCTCATGGCTCTCCTCGACGGTTGGCGGACGCATGCCGCGGCCCGCTACCCTGAAGGTAAGCGGAACGGCGTTCCGTCTTAGACGATACGGAACAACGTTCCGGTTAGCAACCCCGGGAGTGCTCTGTGGACGATCGACCGGCGGGCGATGACCAGCCCCATCGGCGTGTGCGCGCCGACGCGCAGCGCAGCATCGACGCGCTGCTCACCGCGGCGGCCGAGGTGTTCACCGCGTCCGGCGTGGACGCCCCCGTCCGGCAGATCACCGCCAGGGCGGGCGTCGGCGCCGGCACCCTCTACCGGCACTTCCCGCAGCGCTCGGACCTCATCGCCGCCGTCTTCCGCCACGAGGTCGACGCCTGCGCCGACGCCGCCCCCGCCCTCGCGGACCGCCACGAACCGGTCGAAGCCCTCACCCAGTGGCTGCGGCGCTTCGCGGGATTCATCGCCACGAAACGCGGGCTCAGCGCCGCGCTGCACTCGGGAGACCCCGCCTACGACAGCCTGCCCTCCTACTTCCAGCAGCGCTTCGAGCCCGTCCTCGGCGCGCTGCTCGCCGCCGCGGCGGAGGCGGGCGAGATCCGTCCCGACGCCGACCCCGAGGACCTCCTGCGCGCCGTCGCGAACATGACCCTGCCCGCCCAGGACGACGACGGCCACACCCAGCGCATGATCGCCCTGCTCATCGACGGCCTCCGCTACGGCGCCGCCACCCGGGAGACCCGCCGCTGACCCGGCGCCACGGCCGCTCGGCTGCGGCTGTCACAACCGGCCGGACGGGAGCGTCTCTTGCGCGTAACCGCGTCAACGGCAGGAGATAGAAATGGAACCCCGGTTGAGCTACCACGACGACACCGTCACCGCGAAGTTCGTGAAGCGCCTCGTCTCGGCGACCAAGGTCGTGGCGGAGACGTCCTTGCCGGCCGAGACCCAGTTCCTCTGCATGATCCGCGCCAGCCAGATCAACGGCTGCGCCGGCTGCCTCGACATGCACACCAAGGACGCCCTGCACGCGGGCGAGACCCAGGTGCGGCTCAACCTGATCGCGGGCTGGCGGGAGGCGAAGGTCTTCACCGAGGCCGAGCGTGCGGCCCTGGAACTCACCGAGCAGGGCACCCGCATCGCGGACGCGGGCGGCGGCGTCTCCGACGAGGTCTGGGCGAACGCCGCCAAGCACCACGACGACGAACAACTCGCCGCGCTGGTTTGCCTCATCGCCGGCATCAACGCCTTCAACCGCATGAACGTCATCAGCCGCCAGCCCGCAGGCGACTACCAACCCGGCCAGTGGTCCTAACCCCCACCGTCAGACCGCGAGCACCGTCAGGACGGGAGCACCGTCAGGACGGGAGCACCGTCAGATCGCGAGTGTCGTCAGGGTGGGGAGAACAGCCAGGGGCGGTGTAGGTCGTAGAAGGTGGCTTCGCCCTCGTAGTGCGTCATTTCCTCGTCGCGCCATGCCTTGAGGTCGGGCGGCATCGGCCTGCGCTCGCCGTCGCGCGCGTCCTCCTCGGTGGTGAAGTAGACCGCGATGGTGCAGCCGCCGTCCGGGTGGACGATGAACAGGCCGCCGATGGTGTCCGGGCGGGCCTCGGCCATGGCCTTGCCCTCCTCGTCCGTCCAGAACGGGCGCAGGGCCTCCCGGTCGCGGACGCGGGTCTGGATCAGCTGGACGAACTCGGCCGCGTCCGACCCGCCCGCCCCGAACAGCTCGACGTCCGTACTCTCGTGGACGGTCGGCTCACCCTCGATCAATTCCGACGTGGACGCCCACCATTCGCGCTGATCCCGCCGTTTCTCGTTGCGGTGGGCGGCCCAGGACGACTTGAAGCGTGTCAGCCAGATGAAATCGCCGTCGTCGGTGACTCCGGCGGTCGTGCCGAGCCATCCCCGGGAGCCGGGGGCCAGTTCCCGGTGCCAGTGGTCGGCGGCGTCGCGCAGGCCCGCGGGGTCTCGTGCTCTTCCCTGCACGATCTGAACGTGCATCCTGCTCTGGAATGGCATTGCCCGCCCCCGCACGTACCGCTGCCCTGTCCTGGCGCGATGTCGTTCTGACCGTCCGATCAAGCCGCCCGCACACTCCTACCCTGGGTCGCCGGATCCTCACATTGCGGCACCGGGCGCGCTTCCGGCGCGGGGGCGGATCGTCCAGGAGTGGCCCGGTCCATGGACGCACTTCGCAAGGGGGAGGTGCATATCAGGGCATTTCACTAGGATGCCCACGTGCGCGAAGATCAAGGTGTCCCGGACGACGGCGTGCTGACCGCGCCGCTCCGGCTGGCGGACGACGGACCGGCCGACCGTCCGGCCGAGGTCCCTGCGGGCGGTCCGGCGGGCGGTCCGGCCGAGGTCCCTGCGGGCGGTCCGGCGGGCGGTCCGGCCGAGGTCCCTGCGGGCGCGGGCGGTCCGGTCGGCGTGGGCGGCATCGCGGAACCGGTGGCCGTCGGGCGCGGCACGACGACCGAGGTCGATCCGGGTCCGGTCCGGGCGTTCGGGCAGGACGTCGAACGGCTCGCGGACCTGGTGGGTCGGCTCGCCGCGGCCGCGTCCACGCTCGGCGAACGGCTGGACGGCGAGGTGCGCGGCGCGCTCGACAGCGCGGAGCAGGCGCTGGCCGAGGCGCAGGGCGCACGCGCCGAGGCCGCCGACGCCGACGACCGGACCCGGCAGGCCGAGGAACGCGCGGAGGCGGCGCTGAAGGAGGCCGCCGACGCGCGGGAGGAGCTGCTCAAGGTCACCGCGGCGGCGCAGGCCAGCGTCTCGGCCGCCCAGGAGAGCGAGGCCAACGCGTGGAAGGAGGCCGGCGCCTCGCAGCAGGCCCGCGCCACCGCCGCCAACGAGGCCGCGCACGCCGATGGGCTCCGCAAGCGCGCCGAGTCGTTGTGGGGCACCGAGCATCAGGCGCGCGCCGACGCCGAACGGGAACGCGACGACCTGGCCGTGCGGCTGACCAATGAGCAGACCGCGCTGGCCACCGCGCGCACCGAGCTCGCGACCGCCCGCGCCGAGCTGACGGAGGCCCGCGACAGGCTGGAGGCCGCGGGCGAGACCGAACGGCAGCTGCGGGCCGAGCTGGCCGCCGCGAAGGGCGAGATCGCGGGACTGTCCGTCGAGCGCGACTCCGTCGTGGCCCGCGCCACCGAACTGGCCACGCGCGCCGACCGCGCCGAGGAACGGGCCGACGCCGCGGAGATCCGCGCCGAGCGGGCCGAGCAGCGCGCGGACGCCGCCGAGATCCGCATCGACCGCGACGCCACCACCGCCCGCGCTCTCCAGGACACCCTGCGTGCGGCGCTGGACCTGCCGTCCGTCGAGGAACTGTCCGACGGCGGCGGGGTCGGGGTGCGGGTGGGAGAGTCGGCCGCGGTGACCGTCCAGCCCGGCGCGCTGATCGGCGTCGACCAGGTCCCGGACGTCATGGACGGCGAGCTGGCGGCACGGTTCGCGCGCGCGATCCTGGCCGTCCGGGTCCACCAGGCCACCCGGCGCTCCGTTCACGACGACGACCCGTCCCCCGCCGCCGTCCTGGACACCGACGACGACGCCGACACCGAAGAACTCCCCACCGAAGACTGAAAGAGCGCGCCCGCGGATCGGTTCTAGGTGGGGAGCGTCATTGTCGTCGTCCGGTCGATTACGGGGGCCAGGCAGACGTTGCGGCTGCAAGCGCCATAGGAGACGACGACCTCCGCTGCGCCATTCGTCCGGCGGACGGGGAGCGAGATCGTGACCGGGCCGTCGGGATAGACCTGGAGCCTCGTATTCAGCGACGGCAGATCCAGCCGGCGCTCGGATTTGTCCGCGCTGGGTGCGCCAGCGGCCTTCAGACCAGCACGAACGTTCACGCGTGTGGGGATTCCCAGACCCCCGGCCGGAAGGTCAAGGCTGTAGATGTGAAAGCCGCGCCGGGTCGGACGAAAGGTCACCTTCACCATTTCCGCCGTGGCGTTGATGGACACGTCCACATCTCCCGCCGTGAACCGGGCGGTCGCCGGGTCCTGGCCCGACCCGCACCCGGTCACCAATGCAGCGAGGGGGACGAGGACGGCCCATTTCACTGCCAGCGCCTGAGGAATGGGGCGACGTTCTTGACCACAAGCCCGCTGTCTTCGGTCGCGAACAGGGTCTGGTTGCCGGCGGTGCGCACTTCGCCGTCCGGAGAAAGGACGACCAGCGCGGGAATCCCGGTCTCCGCAAGCTCCAACCCGTATTTCCTGGCCAGCCCGAGACGTCGATCGAAGCGGCCGACATCGATGGAGACGACGTGATAGCCGTCGAGGAGGGGCCGCACGGCGCGGCGGCGGAAGGTGTGCTCCAGCAACAGGCAGTCGGGGCACCACCGCGCGCCGAAATCGAGGAGCACGGGCCGCCGGTCCTGCTTCGCCTTCGCGAGCGCGGCCTTGACCTCGGCGTTCGCGTCGGCCTTGGGGTCGTAGGCGCGCGGCAACGGCTTCGGCGACGCCGCCGGCGTCGCCGGGGACTCGGAAACCGGCGGCGTCGTTGGCGCGGCCCAGGCGCGCTCGACTCCGCCGTCCGGCTCGACCGTTCCGCAAGCGGTGGCCGCGGTGACGGCCAGCACGATCGCCAGGACGAAGGGCAACCTGATGGCGGGCATGACGAACCTTCCCAGTGATCAGTGGAAGTAATGGAGGCTAGCGGCCCGCGGATCGCCCGGCTCAACACCCGGCTGATCAAGGCCGAGTCCGGCCAAATCCACCGATCAGGTCGCCGATAGGGGCGGCCCGTGCCCCCTCAGATGGGGACTTGTTCGCGGAGAGCACCCACGCCGAGGTCTTGGCGAATGGCGTTCCGAAGCTCGTGGAGCCGATCGCTGAAGTCCTCGAACTCGGACTGGTATTCGGTGGAGGTCTGGCCCTCGCCTTTGCAAATGCGGTCGCGGAGCCTACGGAGCGCCGCGGAGGTCTTGACCGCGGCCTGGACGACCTGTTCGGACGCGATGAGCACCAGATGCTCCTGGGCCTGATTCACCCCGGCACTCCGAAAGGCCGCCCTTGCCGCGAGGTCCCGGGTCGTGTCGGGAGGAAAGTCGCCGAGCGAGACCGCTCGCATCGCCTGGTTCGCCTCGTGCAGCGCGTTCAGATAGCCCACATAGATCTCACGCCGGACGCCGAGCCATTGGCTGCTTTGCTCCCGCCGCCAGCGGACGCGGTCGCCGACAAGCGCCGAACCCAGACCGATAACGGCTCCGAGAACAGTGGACAGCACGGGGATCCACGACACAACGCGAAGTCTAGAGAAAGGTGTGGACGGCCCGGTGGGGTGTTGTCAGGTACACCCTGGGTTCGGGTTCTGGGCCCAATGCCGCCGATCCGGGCTGCCGGAAGAGTTGATCACGTCAGCGAACGATCTTCCGAGGAGGAATCTCATGGCCCGCACCCGCGCAGCAGCCGCGCTCTCCGCCGTCACCGCCGTCATCGCCGGGACGGCCCTGGTCACGACCGTCGCCGCCGGTGCGTCCAGCGCGAGCGCCGCCGCCGAACCGTCCCACGGCGGGCATGGCAGGCACGGCGGGCACGGCGGGCATGGCGGGCATGGCGGGCGCGGGCTCGACCAGAAGGTGCAGGAAGCGGCGGACCGGCTCGTCGCCGACGGCGCGCCCGGCGTGCTGGTGATGACCCGTCGCGGCGGCCGCGTTTCGCATGTGACGGCGGGCGTGTCCGACAAGGCGACGGGCGCGCCGATGGACCACCGGCTGCTGTTCCGGATCGCGAGCGTGACCAAGTCGTTCACCTCGACGGTCGTCCTGCAGCTGGACGCCGAGCGCCGGCTCTCCCTGGACGACACGGTGGAGAAATGGCTGCCCGGCGTCGTCCAGGGCAACGGCAACGACGGCTCGAAGATCACCATCCGGCAGCTGCTGGCGCAGACCAGCGGGCTGAACGAGTACGTCCAGGACCCGCGGATCATGGGCGACCCGGCCCGCGTCTGGACGCCCGCCGAACTCGTCGCGATCGCGATGGAGAAGCCGCCCGCGTACACCCCAGGCCAGGGGTGGAACTACTCCAACACCAACTACGTCCTCGCCGGGATGATCATCGAGAAGGCGACGGGGCGGACGGCCGGTACCGAGTTCCAGCGCCGGATCTTCTCGCCGCTGCGGCTCCGGCACACGTACTTCCCGACCACTTCCACCAGCTTCCCCGGCCCGTACGTGCACGGCTACTACGCCGAATATGGGGACGTCAGCACGCGGATCAGCCCGTCCAGCGCCCGGACCGCCGGAGGCATCGTGTCGATCGTGGACGACGTCGCGAGGTTCCACCGGGCCCTGTTCACGGGCCGGCTGCTGCCCGCCAAGCAGATGCGCGAGCTGCGGACCGTCCGTCCGGTGAACGACGCGGGCGTCGTGGAGGACTACGGCCTCGGCGTCGCGCGGATCAAGTTCTCCTGCGGGTACGCGTGGGGCCACGACGGCGGCTTCCCCGGCTACCGCACCTGGACGTACACCAGCGCGAACGGGCACCGCCAGGCCGTGATCACCTACAACGCGTCCGGGCTGGAGAGCGGCGAGAAGTTCCGCGCGGACCTCGGCAAGACGGCCGAGGCGGCCTTCTGCGGCTGAGACGACGCCCTTCTGCGGCTGAGGCGACGCCCTTCTGCCGCTGAGGCCACGCCCTTCTGCGGCTGTGGCGATGCCCTTCTGCGGCTGAATCGGCCATCCGAGCGAGCGCCGGGCGAGCACCCGAGGAGTCCCGGCCCCCCGCGTCAGCGCGGCGGGGCCGGGATTTTGCCTATGCCGAGGGTGTTCTGGGCGGGCATCAGGCCGGTCTCCAGGACCTTGACCAGGATCGGCATCGTGAGCTCCGCCAGGCGTTCGGACTTCGCGGCGCCGAGCGTCCGCCACGGCCCGTAGGCGAGGTCGTCGGTGGTCCGCTCGACGGAGTCGCGCAGCTCACGACCCTGGTCGGTGGCGGTGCCGTCCGCGTGGACGAGCCCGCGGGACGCGAGGCGGTCACGGGCGGCGGACCATTCGGCGCCCGTCCAGCCGCGGCTCGCGAACGTCTCCACGGACGCGGCGCCGACCGCGGCGAACGAGACGAGCGCCTCGACCGGGTCGAGTCCGGCGGTGAGCAGGGCGGCCACGTGTCCGTCGCCGCGCTGCTCGCGCAGGATGCCGACGGCGTGCCAGAGGACGAGGTGCGGCTCGTCCGGCCAGGGCAGGTCGGTGTTGGCGGCGGTGAGCGGACGTCCGGCGGTGCTCGCGGCCTCGGCGGCGGCGCGGGCCAGGTCGGCGGCCTCGGCGAGTCCGGGCGCGCGGACGCCGTCGTCGCCGAGCAGCGTCCGGTACATGCGGTCGACGGCGCGGGTGCGCGCCTCGACGACGCGGTCGGGCGCAGCGACGGTCCAGGCCGCGGGGACGTGCTCGGCGACCATCCGCGGGCTGAAGCTGTAGAAGGCGGACGCGACCCGCTCGGGCCCCGCCGGGCCGAGCGGTGCGGCACGCCAGGCGAAATAGCTCGGCCAGCGGTCGTCGACCTTGTAGCCGAGGGCCTCGGCTTCGGCGAACACTTCGGGCGAGTACCAGAACAGGGCGTGCACGGCTTCGAGCTGGTGCCACATCCGCCGCGCCAGGCCGGGATCGTCCGTCATCCGCTTCTCCATCCATCCGAATTCAATCTTGGCACTGTCAAGATTACACGATGAGGCAAGTTTTCCCGCCGGGCAGCATTTGAAGCCCGGGTATCCTGGTCCGACCATGGCGACGACCGGCGGACTCCGCGAGCGCAAGAAGGAGGCGACGCGACGCGCCCTGCACGACGCCGCGATGCGCCTGGCCGCCGAGCACGGCCTGGACGACGTCACCGTCGAGGCCATCGCCGACGCCGCGGGCGTCTCCCGCCGCACCTTCTCCAACTACTTCGGCGGCAAGGAGGAGGCGCTCCTCTACGGCGCCGAACGGCGGATGCGCGCCCTCCTGGAAGCCTTCGAGTCACGCCCGCGCGACGAACCGACCTGGACCGCCCTCCGCGCAGCCCTCACCGAGCAGGGCCACGACGCGCAATGCGCGACGCAGGCTCGTCTGGCGTGCGAGCATCCGTCCGTCATGGCCCAGTTGCTCGCCCACTACGCCGGGTTCGAGCGCGACTTCGCCGACCTGATCGCCGCCCGCGAGGGCCTGCCGCCCGGCGGCGTCCGTCCCCGCGTTCTCGCGGGCGCCTTCCTGACCGCCCTCCGGATCACCACGCTCGCCGAGATCGACGAGCTGCCCGTCCGTCCGCTGGCCGAGGCCGCCGACGAAACCCTCACGGAAATGGCCCGTCCCTTCGACTAGGCGGACAAGCCTGACGCTGGACCCGGACCGATTTCCGAATACCGCGAACCCGGACGGCATGATCACATCCCCGGACTGACCGCCGCGAGCTCGTTAGCGATCCTGTCGAGGGTTCCGGTCACGTCGGACGCGGGCGCGATGGCGCGGCCGTCGGACGCCCAGCAGAACCACCACCCGCCGTCGCGGAAGTCGCAGCCGATCTCGACCCTCCGGCGCGGGCCGCCGTACCGCACGACGCTCACCCAGCTCACACCACGCCGCTCGACCAGCCCGCCCGCCAACTCCCTGTGCGCCCGCACGCCCACATCCAGCGCGGACAGATACGCGCGCCGCTCGTTACGCGGCAGCGCGTCCACGGTCGCCGCATGCCGTCCCTTGTCGATGCTCATCGGTCACCTCACTTGTGTTCGGGTCCTGGTGTCGGTGGAAGGGGCGCGGGCGGTGCACCCGGGGGACGGATGTGCACCGACCGCGCCGCCTTCCACCTCCCCCCTCCGGGACCGCCGGGCCACCCCCACCAGCGGTCCCGCAACCGGCGACCAACGCGGAGCCTCCCTGGCCCTCCGCGCGCCACCGGAACCTCTAACGCCTGCGCTCGGCGCGCTCGGCCTCCTTGACCAGCGCCGCGCGCAATTCCCCGGCCGTCGGACACATGACGGTCGGATCGACACCCGCCGCCGGGTCATGCAGGCTCGCCACCCACTCCCCCAGCAACCCGTCCGACCGAACCGCACGCCAGATCCGATGCCCGGAGAAATCCGAGCGAAGTCGGGCAATTGCCCGATCGTCGAAATGCGTGAGCGGTGCGTTGCGGGCAATGTCGAGCGCGCTTCCCTCAGCGCGAATGGCGGCCATGTTGATCACCGTCCTTGCGGAATCGGATTTCGTCCTTCCGCCTACAAGAGTGGACGCTGAGCGATAGCTTCGCTACGTTCCGGAATGAACGGCAACATTCGAAGGGATTCGCGATCATGATTGACGACCTCAACCCGGACCGTTCACTGTGGCATCTCATAGCCGTTGAGGTGCGAAGGCAACGCGAACTGCACCATATGTCCGGAAATCAGCTCGCGGACCGGTTGGAGGTTGATCGTTCCACAGTTTCCAGGTGGGAGAACGGGCTCCGCAGGCTCGGTGACACCTACGCGAAGAAGCTCGACGCGCTGTGGCACACGAACGGTCTGTTCGAGCGCCTCGTGGGCTTCGCGACCGCCATCGACGTCGGGGACTGGATGACGGACCTCTCGGACTACCAGGCGCGGGCAACGCGGCACAGGATGTGGGAGACCGTCCTCGTACCGGGGTTGTTCCAGACTCCTGACTACGCACGCGCCGCCCTACGGGTCGGACTCACCAACGACTCCGAACGAGCCTTGGAGCAACGACTGACCCGACAGGCGGCGGTCCTCGACCAGCCGAAGATCCCGCACATGTCCGTTATCCTCAACTGGGTCGTGCTCGCCCAGCCCGTGGGCAACGCCGAGGTGATGCGCGGACAACTCGTCCGCCTCCTCGAAATCGCCGACCTCCCCAACGTCAGCGTGCGAGTGCTGGAGCGCGAGGCCAAAGAGCACTGCGGGCTCGACGGCCCGTTCCACCTCCTGACGGTGGATGATAAGGACATCGCCTTCGACGACGCTTCGATGCGTGGCCGACTCATGCTCGACCCGGCGGAAGTTCAGTACTTTGCAGTAAAGTACGACCGCATAAGCGATCTTGCTACCCCCGTCGGCCCGTCGCGGGCATTGATCGAACAAGCGATGGAGACCTACCAATGACCCAGTGGCGCAAGTCCAGCCACAGCAACACGAGCGGCGGCAACTGCGTGGAGGTCGCGGACCTCGCTGGAAACATCGGCGTCCGCGATTCCAAGGACCCGAACGGCCCCCAACTGACCCTCGACGCCACCACGTGGCGCACACTCACACACCGCATCAAGAACGGCGACCACAACCTGCTCTGATCGAAAGAGCGATGGTGACCTACCAATGACGAAGTGGCGCAAGTCCAGCCGTAGCACTTCCGCGCAGGACTCGAACTGCGTCGAAGTTGCGAGGCTGCAACGCAACATCGGCGTGCGGGACTCCAAAGACCCGAACGGCCCCAAGCTCACCCTCGACGCCGCCACATGGCGCACACTCACACACCGGATCAAGAACGGTGACCACAACCTGATCTGACCCCCTGCCAGCCCTGTCGAGCCCCTGCCCCACGTGGACAGGGGCTCTTTCTATGACGGTGTTGGCGATCACGGAACGGCGTATGTAGAGTACGAGCCATGGGCTATGTAGAGTTCGAGCGTCGCCGGAACGGATCGGGGCGATCCGGGGTGTTCATCGCCTGGGAGTTGCTGGCGTGGCTGGGGATCGGGGTGGCCGCGACCTTGGCCGCCGTGTTGGCGGTGCTGATGCCGGAGGTGGCGGGGCCGGTCGGGGTGGCGGCGGCCGTGGCCGGTCTGCTGCTGGCCGCGACGCGGGGAAGGGGGCCGCAGTGAGCCGGGGACCGCGAATGACGTTGCAGACCCAGATGGTGCTGCGCCAGGCGCTGCTGGAGCCGTGCCGTGAGTGGTACGGGCTGGAGATGGTCCAGGTCACCGAGCTGCCGACCGGGACGGTGTATCCGATCATCACGCGGTTGGAACAGGCGGGGTGGATCACCTCCCGCTGGGAAGAGCCCGCCGAGCAGCGCGACGCCGACGCCCTGGGCCGCCCGCGCCGCCGCTACTACCAGCTCACCCAAGAGGGCGCCGAGAACGCCCGGCTCGCCCTGGCCAAGGCCCACGCCAACCGCGCCACCACCCCCAAACCTTGGGAAACCCTCCGCCCGCACGCCCCGGGAGCCACCCCGTGAGCCGCCCCAAACCCTTCAACTACCGAGCCTGCCCCTTCTGCGGCGTTGAGATCAGCCCCAGCGAAACCCGCTGCGAATCCTGCGCGGCGGACCGGACATGGCCTCAACAACAGTCCATCGAAGGACAGGCGCTCCAGGCCGCATGCACCTACCTCGCCACACTCGTACTTCCCGCCGTCAATGCGGCAATGGACGCGGTGAATGCAGCGCGCGCAACAGCGGGTGTGGTGAACGCGGCAGCACGTGCAGCCGACGCGGCGAAGGCGTTATCAGGTGCAGCGGAAGCGACGAAAGCGGCGGCGCGTGCGGCGAACGCGGCGGACACAACGCACGCGGTGTGGGCGGCGGCGAACGCGGCGGCGGACGCAGCGAATACGGCGTACGCGGCGAATACGGCGGCGGACCTCTCGGCGATTGCGGCGGCGAAAGCGGCGCTGCGTGCCGCGAACGCGGTGCATGCAGCCGCGTACCCGGCGGACGCGGTGCGGGCGGCGGCGGACGCGGCGGAGCGGGCCCTGCGGGAAGCCGAGTGGGCTTTCACGCTGTTGGCCCGTGATCAACCCCAGTCTCGCGCGGTTGCCGGTGTGGCGCGGCCGCCGGGAGTGTTGACGCGGCGGGTGTTGGCGGTTGCGTGTGCGCTGCTGCCCGTCAGGGACCGGGGTCGTTACGCCGAGGAATGGCACAGCCTGCTCAGCGAGTTGCCCACCCGCCGGGCGCGGGCGCGTCAGGTGTTGTCCATCCTGCGCGGGGCGCCGCGGCAGGCGTGGACGTTGCGCCGTCCGCTCAAGGCCGTCCCTCCGGCCTGACCAGGCGTCTGCGAGCCCAGGCCGAGCAATTCCTCACCCGCCTTATCTACGAGGGGCGGTCAGTTGGTCGCCGAGGGGGGTTCGGCGGTAGAGGACGCGGCGTCCTTGGCGGGCGCTGGTGATCAGGCCCGCCGCGTGCAGGACGCGTAGGTGCTGGGATACGGCGCTTGGGGTCACCCTCAGGCGGTGGGCTAGTTCCACCGTTGCCAGTGGCTCTTCCAAGAGGCGGAGGAGTTTGGCCTTGGGTTCGCCGACCAGGGCGGCGAGAGCGGTCGCGTCGGGGGCGGGTGGTCGGGCCCATAGGGTCGCCACCGCGCGGCAGGGGTAGGCGAGTAGCGGCGGCTCGTCCGGGCTGACCGGGGTGCCGGTTGGTGCGCGAATACCGACGGGATCAGCAACAGACCCCGTCCGGACGATGCGACGCGGTGTTCGCCGATCGTCTTGTCGATGGTGAGCACTCCGTCCTGCCAGCGCAGGTTGGGGTGCATGTCGGAGAAGAGCAGGCGTGCGCCGCCCATGGCCAGGCGTCGTGCGCGGTACGTCATGTCCGCCTCCAGCACCAGCCGCATCTGCGGCCAGACCGGTTCGACGGCGGCCCGCCAGTAGCGGAGCAGCTGGTCGCAGAGCGCTTCGGCGAGCCGGGCCGCCGACGCGTCATCGCCGGTGGCCGCGTGCAGCGCCGCAGGCAGCGGGCCCGGTGCGTGGACGCCGATCAGGTCGCGGCGCACCACGTCGGGACGGCTGCGGCGGGCCGCGGCCAGTTCGTCCTCGAAGGCGGGGGCGAACACCGTCGGGGGCGGCGTCAGGAAGTCGGGGAGGGCGAGGCGGCGTCCGATCAGCGACATCAGCAACGTGGTGTCTAGGTCGCCGAGCCGGCCGAGCACCGACCTGCGCCACGGCAGGTGCAACGCGGACAGGCCGGGGTCGCGCAGCACCCGCAGGCTGAGCACGGCCTCCTGCAAGGGCGAGACGGCGAACCGGGCGTCGGCGAGGTCCTCGACCCCGAGCACGAAGCTGACCATTTAGCCACAAGCTACCTTTATTGGCAGCAGGCCACCGCCGTCGTGGACTGTCGGGATGACACACGACGCCGTTCACCCGGCCGGGCCGGTTCTGCCTCCCGGCGCGCAGGCCCAGCTCGACTCCTCGTCCTACATGGGCGTGCCGACGTTCGGGCTGCGCCCCCACCTGACCGAGCCGGAACAGCTGGACGAGTGGCGCCCCGACGTCGCCGTGATCGGCGCACCGTGGGACGACAACACCACCAACCGTCCCGGCGCCCGGTTCGGCCCCAGGGCGCTGCGCGCGAACGCCTACGACGCGGGCAGCTACCACCTCGACCTGGAGGTCGAGATCTTCGACCACCTCACCGTGGTCGACTACGGTGACGCGCTCGTCTCGCCCGGCATGTGGGAGCCGTCCCGCGCGGCGATCCACCGGCGGGTGCTGGACGTCGTGAGCCGCGGGATCGTCCCAGTGGTGATCGGGGGCGACCACTCGGTGACGTGGCCGAGCGGGACGGCGGTCGCCGACCACCACGGCCACGGCCGCATCGGGATGGTCCATTTCGATGCGCACGCCGACACGGCGGACGTCCTGCGCGGCAATCTCGCCAGCCACGGGACGCCGATGCGCCGCCTGATCGAGTCGGGCGCGATCGCGGGCCGGGACTTCGTGCAGGTGGGCCTGCGCGGCTACTGGCCCCCGGCCGACGTGCAGGCGTGGATGCGCGAGCAGGGCATGCGGCACCACACCATGCAGGAGATCTGGGAGCGCAGCATCAAGGCCGTGATGGACGACGTCATCACCGAGGCGTGCGACGGCACCGACGGGATCTACCTCTCGATCGACATCGACGTGCTCGACCCCGGTTTCGCCCCCGGAACCGGGACGCCCGAGCCCGGCGGTCTCGCCCCGGCCGACCTGCTCCGGGCCGTCCGGCAGGTCGCGTTGCAGACCAATGTGGTGGCGCTTGACGTCACCGAAGTCTGCCCCCCGTACGACCACGCCGACTTGACGGTCAACAACGCCCATCGCCTCATCTGGGAAACTCTCGCCGCTCTGGCCTACAAGCGATGCCATTGAGGCAAAGGTCAGGGCCTCGGGATATTGCGGAGATTGCTGCGCGCCAGATCGAGCATTTTCCCCACGCCGCCGGTAAGAACGGTCTTTCCGGCCGCGAGCGCGAAACCCCTCACCTGTTGCGGGGTGATGTGCGGCGGGATGGAGAGGGCGTTCGGGTCGGTGACGACGTCCAGGAGGTAGGGGCCCGGCGCGGCCAGTGCGCGTTCCATTACGGTGCGGACGTCGGCCGGACGTTCCACACGCGCCGATTCGATGCCGATGGCTTCGGCGATCGCCGCGTAATCGACCGGTTCGTGGTCGGTCTCGTAGGACGGGAGGCCGTCCACCAGCATTTCCAGGCGCACCATTCCCAGCGAGGCGTTGTTGAACACGATGATTTTCGCTGGGACGCGGTGCAGCCTGACCGTGAGGAGTTCGCCGAGCAGCATGCCCAGGCCGCCGTCGCCGGAGACGGAGATGACCTGCCGTCCGGGCGCGCCGAACTGAGCCCCGATCGCGTGCGGGAGTGCGTTCGCCATGGATCCGTGGACGAAGGACCCCATCACGCGGCGGCGTCCATTAGGCGTGATGTAGCGGGCCACCCAGACGTTGCACATACCGGTGTCGACGGTGAATATCGCGTCGTCGGCGGCGAGGTCGTCCAGGACGCTCGCGACGTATTCAGGGTGGATCGGGATGTGCTTCTCGATGTCGCGCGTGTAGGCGGAGACGACGCTCTCCAAGGCGCGGGCGTGGCGGTGCAGCATCTCGTCCAGGTATGACTGGTCGCGCTTCTGCTCGACCTTGTCCAGGACGAGCCGAAGCGTTTCGCCTATGTCCCCATGGACGGCCAAGTCCAGTGGCGTGCGGCGGCCCAGCTTGGACGGGTCGTCGTCGACCTGAATGGTGTTCTTACCCGGCAGGAACGGGTCGTAGGGGAAGTCGGTGCCGAGGAGGAGAACGAGGTCTGCCTCCTGCATCGCCTCGTAGCAGGCGCCGTAACCGAGCAACCCGCTCATGCCCACGTCGAACGGATTGTCGTACTGAATCCATTCCTTGCCGCGCAGGGCGTGCCCGACGGGAGAGAGCAGTTTGCGGGCGAGTTGCATCACTTCGGAGTGGGCGTCCTTGACTCCGGCCCCGCAGAAAAGCATGACCTTGCGCGCCCGGTTAAGCGCGCCCGCGAGCTGCGCCACCTGGTCGGACGGCGGCCGCACGATCCCCTTCCGCACGAGGAAATCGTGCTCCCCGGTCGGGTTCACGGCGTCCTTGCTGGCGATGTCGCCCGGCATGGTGAGGACGGCGACGCCGCCCAGCCCGACCGCGTGCTGGATCGCCGTCCGGACGATGCGCGGCATCTGCGCGGGCGTGCTGATCGCCTCGCAGTAATGGCTGCAATCGACGAAGACCCGTTCCGGATGCGTTTCCTGGAAATAGCCGCTGCCGACCTGCGTGCTCGGAATCTGCGACGCCAGCGCCAGAACGGGCGCACCCGAGCGGTGCGCGTCGTAAAGGCCCTGGATGAGATGGGTATTGCCAGGCCCGCAACTCCCGGCGCACACGGCGAGCCGTCCGGTGGTCTGGGCCTCCGCGGCGGCGGCGAACGCCCCGGCCTCCTCGTTGCGGACGTGCACCCAGTCGATGCCGTCCGTGCGGCGGACGGCGTCCACGACCGGGTTGAGGCTGTCGCCGACCACCCCGTAGATCCGCCGGACTCCGGCCTGCCGCAACACCTCGATGAACTGGTCGGCGACCGTCGCCATCGTCCCTCCCCAGCACGGTTCCTCTGGAGATTCCCGATGATCTCCGGCTGACACCCGGGCTTGGACTCCGGCTGACACCTGGGCTTGGACTCCGGCTGACACCCGGGCTTGGACCGGGTTAAATAGTCAAACCATGAATCACATCGAGGAGGCCCCGGGGGCGGACGGCGGCGAGCGGCACCTGGACTTCTGGTCGTTCGTCGACCTCGCCGGGCACCGGCTGTCCGACGAGTTCGGCTTCCCGCACCGGCTCGCGACCCGGCTGCTGCTGACGCTGAACCGGGCCTCGGCGATCGTCACCTACGACCTGGAGTCGACCGTGCACCGGCCGCGCGGGCACTCGTGGGCGGCGTTCCGGCTGCTGTTCGTCACCTGGCTGGCGGGCCCGCTGGAGCCCGGACGGGCCGCGACACTCGCCGGAATGAGCAGGGCCGCGGTGTCGAACCTGGCGAAGACACTGGTCGCCGACGGGATGCTGGCCCGCACGCCCGGCGAGCGCGACGGCCGTTCGGTGATCCTGTCGCTCACCGAGGACGGCCACCGCGCCATGCTGGAGATCTTCACCCTGCAGAACGAGCGTGAGCGGCAGTGGGCGGACGTGCTCACCGAGACCGAGCAGCAGATGCTGATCATGCTGCTGGACAAGCTCATCGCGGGCCGCGAGCACTTCGACGCCCGCGAGCGAAGCTAGCGGCGGAAACACCAGCGGGGCCGGCGCGGAGGGCGCGTCCCGCGTTAGACCCTTCCCTCGATCGGAGAAGAGTCGTAGTGTCGGCAGAAAATAGTTAACACCTTAATCATCGGAGGCGAGGACCATGGCCCACTACCGCCGGGTCGGCCACGTGCCGCCGAAACGCCACACCCAGCACAGGGACGGCGAGGAGCGGCTCTACTTCGAGGAACTGATGGGCGAGGAGGGGTTCTCGTCGGACTCGTCCCTCCTGTACCACCGGGAGATCCCGTCCGCGATCGTCGATTCGCAGGTCTGGGAGACCCCGGACGCGGTGACGACCCCCAACCATCCGCTCAAACCGCGCCATCTCAAGCTGCACGACCTGTTCCCCAAGGAGACGTGGGCCGAGACCGACGTCGTCACCGGACGCCGGGTGATCCTCGGCAACGGCGACGTCCGGCTGTCGTACGTCGTCGCCGCGGCCGACTCGCCGCTGTACCGCAACTCGACCGGCGACGAGATCGTCTACGTCGAGTCCGGCACCGCCACGGTCGAGACGATCTTCGGCTCGCTGGACGCGAAGCAGGGCGACTACGTCGTCATCCCGACGTCCACCACCCACCGCTGGCTGCCGACCGGCGACCAGCCGCTCCGCGCGTACGCCATCGAGGCCAGGGGCCACATCGCACCGCCGAAGCGCTACCTGTCGCGTTACGGGCAGTTCCTGGAGAACGCCCCCTACTGCGAACGCGACCTGCACGGGCCCGGCGAGCCGCTCCAGTCGGACGCGACCAACGTCGAGGTCCTCGTCAAGCACCGCGGCTCGCGCGGCATCACCGGCACCCGGATGACCTACGCGCGGCACCCGTTCGACGTCGTCGGCTGGGACGGCTGCCTGTACCCGTTCACGTTCAGCGTCCACGACTTCGAGCCGATCACCGGGCGCGTGCACCAGCCGCCGCCCGTCCACCAGGTGTTCGAGGGCCACAACTTCGTGGTGTGCAACTTCGTCCCGCGGAAGGTGGACTACCACCCGCTGTCGATCCCGGTGCCCTACTACCACTCCAACGTCGACTCCGACGAGATCATGTTCTACTGCGGCGGCGACTACGAGGCGCGGAAGGGCTCCGGCATCGGGCAGGGGTCCGTCTCCGTCCACCCGGGCGGGCTGGCGCACGGGCCGCAGCCGGGCGCGTACGAGCGCAGCATCGGCGCCGAGTTCTTCGACGAGCTCGCCGTCATGGTCGACACCTTCCACCCGCTCGAACTCGGTGAGGGCGGCCTGGCCTGCGAAGACGACGCGTACGCCTGGACGTGGGCGAGGCAGCGGTGACGACCTTCCCCGCCTTCGCCATCGGGCTCTGCGACGACGCGGCCGTGTTCCCGCCGGGCCTCGCACCGCTCGACGCCGCCGTCCCGGCCCACCGCGCCCACCGCGCCTCCGCCTACGCGGAACTCGTGGGCCCGCTCGTCCTCCCGGCGACCGCGCTCGACGACCTCGACCCGCTGCTCCGCGACACCGGAGGCGCGGCGCGCCCGCCGCTGGACCTGTCGATCACGGCGCCCGGCGGCCCGTGCGAGGCCGCGAAGGCCCTGGCCGCGGCCGCCGACCTGCCCGTCGACCTGCGCGGCCTTGAGGTCCCCGTCCCGGCCGGGATGGAGCCGGACGAGTTCTTCCGCCTGCTCGGCGCCGTCGACGTCCCCGTATACGTCGAGGTGCCGCGGGACGAGCGCCGCCCGTCGATCATCGCCGCCGTCGCCGCGCTCGGGCACCGCGCGAAGTTCCGCACCGGCGGCGTGAAGCCGCACCTGTACCCGAGCCCGGACGAACTCGCCGCCGCGATCAAGGCGGTGGTGGACGCCGGAGTCCCGTTCAAGGCGACCGCGGGCCTGCACCACCCGGTCCGCAACACCGACCCGGAGACCGGCTTCCACCAGCACGGATTCCTCAACCTTCTGCTCGCCGCCGACGCCGCCGCGGAAGGCCGCCCGGTGGAGGAACTGGCCGCCGTCCTGGCCGACCGGGACGCGCCGTCCATCGCGTCCCGCGTCGCGGGCCTCGGGGCGGAGCGGACGGCCGCCGCCCGCGCCCGCTTCCTGTCCTTCGGGACGTGCAGCATCACCGACCCGCTGACCGAACTCGCGGACCTGGGGCTCCTCACGTCCGTCCTCCAGGAGACCACCTGATGACCCGGATCGCGACACCGGAAGGCTCACTCTTCGGGCTCGCCAACCTCCCCTACGGCGTCTTCTCCACCCCGGGCACGGCCCCGCGTGTGGGCGTCCGCGTGGGCGAACACGTCGTCGACCTCACGCTCGTCGACGACGTGTTCGCCGCGCCGTCCCTGAACCCGTTCATGGCGCAGGGCCACGCGCGCTGGGTGCAGGTCCGCGAGCAGATCCGCACCCTGGTCTCAGGCGACGTGGACGACGCAGCCGTCCACCCTGCCGAGTCGGTGACGATGCACCTGCCGTTCGAGGTCGCCGACTATGTCGACTTCTATGCGTCCGAGCACCACGCGTCCAACCTCGGCCGGCTCTTCCGGCCCGACTCCGCGCCGCTCATGCCGAACTGGAAGCACCTCCCGGTCGGCTACCACGGCCGCGCCGGGACGGTCGTCGCATCCGGGACGGACATCGTCCGGCCCAGCGGTCAGCGCAAGGCGCCGTCCAACGGCTCACCCACCTTCGGGGCGAGCCGCCGCCTGGACATCGAGGCCGAGGTCGGCTTCGTCGTCGGCACCGGCTCACCGATCGGCACCCCCGTCGGCGCGGACGACTTCGACCAGCACGTCTTTGGTGTCGTCCTCGTCAACGACTGGTCGGCACGCGACATCCAGGCCTGGGAGTACGTGCCGCTGGGGCCGTTCCTAGGGAAGAGCTTCGCGACGTCCATCTCGCCTTGGGTCGTCCCACTCCTCGCCTTGGAATCGGCCCGCGTCGCCACCCCGCCCCAAGACCCGGAGCCTCTCCCGTACCTGCGCGAGAAGAACCCTTGGGGGCTGGACCTCGAACTGACCATCTCCTGGAACGGGCAGATCGTGTCCCGTCCGCCCTACCGGGAGATGTACTGGTCGCCCGCGCAGATGCTCGCGCACCTGACGGTGAACGGCGCGTCGTCCCGCACGGGCGACCTGTACGCGTCCGGGACGGTCTCCGGCCCCGCCAAGGACCAGCGCGGCGCGTTCATCGAACTCACCTGGGGCGGCAAGGAACCGGTCGAGGTCAACGGCGAACCACGCACCTTCCTGGAGGATGGCGACGAGGTCTCGATCACCGCCACCGCCCCGGGCCCGTCCGGCGCCCGCATCGGCTTCGGCGAGGTGACCGGCCGCGTCCTCCCCGCCCGCTGACGCGGGTCACCACCGCTCTCAGTGGGCGGCGGCGACCGGGTTACGGACGGTCACGTTGAGCCGGTTCCAGGCGTTGATCGCGGCGATCGCCATGACCAGGCCGGCGAGGGACTCCTCGTCGTAGTAGTCGGCGGCCGCGTCCCAGACGTCGTCCGGCACCCCGGCGGGATCGTCGGCGATCCGCGTCGCGGCCTCGGCCAGCGCCAGCGAGGCCCGCTCCTCGTCGGTGTAGAACGGCGCCTCGCGCCAGGCCGCCACCGACCAGATCCGCTCGTCGCTCTCGCCGGCCTTCTTGGCGTCGCGGGCGTGCATGTTCACGCAGTACGCGCAGCCGTTGACCTGGCTGACCCGCAACCTGACAAGGTCCAGCGTGCTGCGCGGGACGCCGCTGCCGTTGATGTACGACTCCAGCGCCAGCAGGGCCTGGTAGCCAGCCGCACCGGCCTTGACGACGTTCATCCGTGCCTGCACAGGAATCTCCTTAACCCAGACGTGAAATATCCAGAATCAATGGCCGAGCAGACGACCAAACCCAGGAGGCTGAATCAGGTCCGCAGGTTCGCGAACCGGTGGCGGGTGGCGCCGGGCGTCCCCGGAGACCGCTTCTCCACCGTCGCCTTGACGTCGGCGATGGACTGCCCGGCCAGCTCCCTGCGCCAGGCGAGCTCCGCCCGCCGCATGGACTGCGAGATGACGCACCCCTTCCGGTAGTCGACGCCCTCGTGGTCGCCGGGCGCCCGGCGGAGCACCTCCTCGCAGCGGAACGCGTCCTCGGCCCCCTCGATCGCGGTCACCACGTCCAGCAGCGTGATGTCCTCGGGGCGCCGCGCGAGCCGGAAACCGCCCCGCGGACCGGGCGCGGACGTGAGGATGCCCGCCCGCGCCAGCGCCTGGAGCTGCTTGTTCAGGTAGGCCGCGGGCAGCCGGTAGAACTCCGCGAGCCGGGCCGCCGGGACGGCCTCGTCCGGCTCCAGCCAGGTCAGGTTGACGCAGCTGTGGAGCGCCCACTCGACGGCCTCGCTCATCCGCATAATCCTGGATACTAAACATCCAGAATACAAACCGCAACACAACGGGCATTAGAGTCTGGCTCTGTGATGCCTGAGAACCCCGTCTTCCGTACGGCGACGCCGGCCGACGTCCCGGATCTCGTCGCCCTCATCGAGTCCGCCTACCGCGGCGAGGCCAGCCGCGCCGGCTGGACGACCGAGGCCGACATCCTCGGCGGCCAGCGCACGGACGCCGACATGGTCGCCGCGATGGTGAACGGCACGTCCGGCCGCATGCTCGTCGCCGAACAGGACGGCGTCCTGGCCGCGTGCTGCCAGCTGGAGAACCGCGGCGGCCACGCCTACTTCGGCACGTTCGCCGTGGACCCCGGCAGGCAGGGCGGCGGCCTCGGCAAGCAGGTGCTCACCGAGGCCGAACGCCTGGCCCGCGACGAGTGGGGCGCCGCGGAGATGCACATGACGGTGATCACCGCCCGCGAGGAGCTGATCGCCTGGTACGTCCGGCGCGGCTACGTCCGCACGGGCGAGCTGTCCCCGTTCCCCTACGGCGACGCCCGCTTCGGCCTCCCCAGACGCGACGACCTCCAGTTCGAACTCCTCACCAAGAAACTCCACTGATCACCAGGAAACTCCACTGGCCCCTGGACCAAGGGCTATTCGCCGGTGACGCCGTCGGTCTGTTCGCGGACGATGTCGAGCTGGCCGAGGTGGCGGGCGTATTCCTGCAGGACGTGGAACAGAATCCAGATCAGGGCCGGGTGGTGTTCCGGCGGGGTGAAGGCGCCGCCGGTGCGCGCCACGTCCTGGAGGTCGGCCGAGGCGACGATCTCGCGTGTGCGGGCGCACTCGTCCAGGAAGAGGGTCCTGATCTCGTCCGGCGACTCGTCGGGACGGACGTGCCAGACGCGCGTGTCCGGGTCCCGGTCGCTCCAGAGGTCGTCCACCTGCTCGGCGGCGAAGCCCCAGCGGAACCAGCGGTGCTCCACGAACGCCAGGTGTTTGAGCATGCCGAGCGGTGTCCAGCCGGACGGGACCCTGCTGGCGCGCAGGTCGTCCTCGGACAGGCCGTCCAGCTTCCGCAGCAGGGCGGCGCGGTAGTAGTCGAGGTAGGCGAGCAGTAGTTCGCGGGAGTCGGTCAGCGTGTCCGGCGGCTCTTCGATCATGCGCCGGACGGTAACCCGGCGCGCCCCGCCCCGACGACCGGTTTTCGAGCACCTTTGACGAGTCAACAGCCCGGCCGGACGCGGCAATGGCACGACCGAGACGCCCCTCCCTTCCTTTGAGACTCAACGCCACCCGTTTCCATATGGTGCGCGCCATCTCGGCCAGAAACCTTCAATGGGAACGTCAATGAAACAATTGAAGGGAGCCACATTGGGAGGTGGAGGACGTGAGGTTCGTCCTTGAAGTCGACATGACCGAAGGCGCCGTGGGCGGGGACACCGTCCGCGAGCTGGAGCGGATCCTGCGGTACTGGGGCGGGAACCTGCGCCACTTCGAGCTGAAGCCCGGCGACGGCTCGGCCATTTACGACTCCGGCTACAGCGAGGTCGGCGCGTGGCGCGTCATCTCCCCGGACGTCCCGGAGACGGCCCGGGAACGGGAGGGGAGGCCGGAATGAGGCGGAAGGCGATGAAGGCCGGGAGGCTCTCCAGTTTCGCGTGGTCGTCCGGATAGCGGTCCGCCATTTCGGGGACGGGACGAGGCTCCAGCAGCTCCTCGATCAGGAACCCGGCTTGACGGAATTCGGCGCAGATCGCGGTCAGCGGACGCCGCCAGGCCCGGATCGGCCAGTCCCGCTCGGGACTCAACGACTCCTCCACGGGCTCCTCGGTGAAATACGAGCCGCCGAGGCGCGTCCATTCCATCGTCGGGTGCTCGGTCGACAGGACGAGCGCGCCGGACGGCGCCAGAATGCGGCGGAACTCGCGGAGCAGGGCCACCCGGTCGTCGAGGTAATGCAGGGCCAGGGCGAACACGACGAGGTCGGCTGAGCCGTCCGGGACCCAGGCCAGCGGCTCGGACAGGTCGTGAACGCGCAGGTCGGCGCGGCCGCCGCAGCGGGTCCGGGCGAGGTCGACGAGGGTCGGGCTCACGTCGCAGCCGGTGACGCGGGCGCCGCGGTCCAGCAGCTCGCGGGCGTAGAGGCCGGGGCCGCAGGCCGCGTCGAACACGGCGAGACCGGCGACGTCGCCGGCGAGGCCCAGCAGGGCCGGACGATCGTAGAGGGCGTTGTAGGCGCTGTCCTCGGCATGGGCGGCGTATTCATGGGCGAAGCGCTCGTACATGCCCCCGATCGTTCCAGAAGCGTCAACCGAATTGGTCAGGTAGGCCGTCCAATCTCAGTCAGACTCACGGCGTCACGGGCTCACGGCTCGGCCACGGTCGCGCCGCCGTCGCCTGCCGCGGATTCGCGCTGGGCCTCGCGGTGCGCGTCGCGCGACTCCTCCGTGATCCGGCTGAGCTCCTCGACGTGCGCCTCGTCCCGCGTGAGGTTCGCCCCGGTGGACGGGTCGAAGATGTGCACCCTGGACGTGTCGATCCACAGCCCCGCCTCCCGTCCCGGCCTGATCTCGCTGGACGCGTCCAGCGCCACGACGGCCTGCGTGCGGAGCTGGTCGCTGTCGAGTTCGCGGGACAGGTCGCGGAGCTGCGCGGCCAGGTCGACGGGCGCCTCGTACGGGACGTACGCGTACTGCTCGTTGCCCAGCCATTCGGTCACGTCCACCCGCGCGCGGACGATGCTGCCCTTCGCCTTCTTCTCCTCGCCGACCAGCGACGCGTCCTCGAAATGCTCCGGCCGGATGCCGACGAGCACCACCTCGCGGTCGCCGACGGCCGCGATCTTCCGCTCGTCGTGCACCTCGAACCGTCCGAGCGGCGTTTCGAGGAACGAGCCGTCCACGGACGCGGGCAGGAAGTTCATCGACGGCGACCCGATGAATCCCGCCACGAACAGGTTCACGGGCTGCTCGTACAGCTCGCGCGGGCTCCCGACCTGCTGCAGGACGCCCTTGCGCAGCACCGCGACACGGTCGCCGAGCGTCATCGCCTCCGTCTGGTCGTGCGTGACGTACACGGTCGTGACGCCGAGACGCTTCTGCAGCCGGGCGATCTCGGTGCGCATCTGGCCGCGGAGCTTCGCGTCCAGGTTCGACAGCGGCTCGTCGAACAGGAACGCGTCCGCCTGCCGGACGATCGCGCGCCCCATCGCGACGCGCTGCCGCTGCCCGCCGGACAGGTGCGCCGGTTTGCGGTCGAGATGCTCGGTCAGCTCCAGCAGTTCGGCGGTGTCCCCGACGCGCCGCCGCACCTCCTCGTCCGGGGTCTTCGCGAGCCGCAGCGGGAACGCGATGTTCTCGAACACGGTGAGGTGCGGGTACAGCGCGTAGTTCTGGAAGACCATCGACAGGTTCCGCTCGCGCGGCGCGACCTTGTTGACGACCTTCTCGCCGATGAGCATGTCACCGGATGTGATGTCCTCCAGCCCGACGATCATCCGCAGCAGCGTCGACTTCCCGCAGCCGGACGGGCCGACCAGGATCATGAACTCGCCGTCCCGCACGTCCAGGGACACGTCGTTCACGGCCGGGAAGCCGTCGCCGTACTTCTTGACTATGTTCTTCATGCTGATGGCGGCCATTGCTCTCCTCCGACGGGCTCTCCCTGGGGCTCAGCCCTTGACGGCGCCGGACGTCAGCCCGGCCACGATGCGGCGCTGGAACGCCAGGACGACGATGACGACCGGGACCGTGACGACCACCGCGGCGGCGCAGATCGCGGTCGTGGGCTGCTCGAAGTAGGACTCCCCGGTGAAGAACGCCAGCGCGGCCGGCACGGGCCTGGCCCGGTCGGTCGAGGTCAGCGAGATACCGAAGACGAAGTCGTTCCAGCAGAAGAAGAAGGTCAGGATCGCGGCGGTGAACACCCCGGGCGCGGCCAGCGGCACGATCACCTTCCGGAACGCCTGCCAGGACGTGGCGCCGTCCACCTGCGCGGCCTGCTCCATCTCCCAGGGGATCTCGCGGAAGAACGCCGACAGCGTCCAGATCGCCAGCGGCAGCGCGAACGAGATGTACGGGATGATCAGGCCGGGCCAGGTGTCGTACAGGCCGATGTTGCGCCACAGGTCGAACAGCGGCCCGACCAGCGACACCACCGGGAACATCGCGATCGCCAGCGCGAACGACAGGATCAGCCTCTTCCCCGGGAATTCGAGCCGCGCGATCGCGTACGCCACCAGCGTCGCGAACACCACCCCGACGAACGTCGCGATCAGCGAGATGCCGATCGAGTTGATCAGCGCGGACGTGAACAGGTCGGTCTTGAAGACCGTCTCGTAGTTCTGCCACGTCCAGTCCTGCGGGAAGAAGCCCTGGACGTTGCCGATCTCGCTGGGCGTCTTGAACGACAGCATCACGATCCACAGGATTGGGAACGCCGTCCACACCAGGATCAGCAGCGACGCCACGATCCACAGCGTCTTCGAGCGCGCCGACTCCATCACCGATCACCTCTCACCTGGGAGAGATCCACCCGGAACCCCTTGATGAACACGGCCGCGATCAGCACCACCGACAGGAACAGCAGCACGCCGACCGCGTTGCCGAGGCCCAGCGCCGTCCGGGTGATGATCTGCTGGTAGGTCAGGAACGACAGCACCTGGGTCTTCTCCTGGCCCGCCGTCATGATGAACACGTTGTCGAAGATCCGCCACGCGTCCAGGGTGCGGAACAGCACCGCGACGAGGATGGCGGCCTTCATGTTCGGGATCGTGACGCGTTTCAGCCGCTGCCACGCCGTCGCGCCGTCCACCGTCGCCGCCTCCCCCAGGTCGCGCGGCACCTGCGCGAGCCCGGCGAGCAGCAGCAGCGACACGAACGGCGTCGTCTTCCAGATCTCCGACAGGACGATCACGAACAGCGCCGCCCAGCGGTCGGAGAACCACGCGTAGTCGCCGAGGCCGAACCACGAGTTCACGAACCCGGACTGGACGTCGAACGCGTACTTCCACGCGAACGCCGAGATGACCGTGACGATGCCGTACGGCAGCAGGATCGCGGTCCTGACCGTCCGGCGTCCGAACACGGCCCGGTGCATCACCATGGCCAGCCCGAAGCCGATCACCAGCTCCACGCCCACCGTGGCCACCGTGATGATCAGGGTGGTGACCACGGTCTGCCAGAACAGCGGGTCGGTCAGCGCGGTCGCGTAGTTGCCGAGGCCGACGAAGCGCCGGTCGTCCGGCGCGGTGATCCGGTAGCTGAACAGGGACTGGTAGAGGGCGCTGCCCAGCGGATACGCGGTGACCAGCAGCATCACGAGCACGGCCGGCGCGGACAGCAGCAGCCCCAGCCTGCGCTCGCCCCGCTCCCGGTCGGAGATCTCCGCGCGCGCTGCGGGCCGCCCGCTCTTGGGCGCCGTTTCGACGGACGTCATCCGAACACCTCCGTTAGAGCCGTTGGGGCCTTAGAGCAGGGCCTTGTCGCGCAGGACCTCGCGGATGAACGCGGCGGACTCGCGCGGCGTCGTGTTCGGGTTCACCGACGCCGGCGGATGCCAGCGGTTCTGGATGGCCCCGGAGACGTCCGCGTAGTACGGCGTGGCCGGACGGGGCGTCGAGGCGGCGATGGAGTCCCGCATCAGCGGCGCCATCGGGAACTCCTTGACGATGTCCGGATCGTCGAAGATCGCGGGACGGGCGGCGACGTTGCCCTCGTCGAGCATGTACTGCTTCATGCTCGCCGGGGACGTCATGCAGCGCACCGCCTCGACCGCCAGGTCATCGCGGTGCTTCCCGTACGCGCTGACCCCGATCTCGATGCCGCCGAACGGCGGCTTGCTCTCCTGCTGCGGGTTCACCCGCGGATACCGCGCCCACCCGAGATCGCCGACGATGTTCTTGTTGATCGCCCCCGCCTCGGCGTCGCCCTTCTCCGCCCGCCAGACGTAGCCCCAGTTGAGCAGGAAGCCGCCGCGCGGGCCGTTGATCGTCGCCCGGGACTGCTCCTCGATGTCGGTGGACAGCGTCGGGCCCGCCGCGCTCGACCTCGCCAGCTTGCCGATGATCCCCGCGGCCTGCCGGCCCGCCGGCGAGTCGATCTCGATGGTGGCCTCGTCGCCCCTCTCCGCGTCGCTGATGATCCGTCCGCCGGCGGACGCGACGAGCGCGTTGATCCACACCATGTAGCCCTCGTACCGGTTGCCCTGGACGCCGATCGTCGTGTTGGTGCGGACGGCCGCGTCGATCAGCTTGTCCCAGGTGAAGTCGGGCGCGTTCGGGTCGATGCCCGCCTTCTGCGCGACCGACTTGCGGTACCACAGCAGCTGCGTGTTCGCCCAGAACGGCGCCGCGTAGAGCTTGCCGTCCCACATCGAGCTCCGCACCGCGGAGTCGAACACGCCCTCGGTCAGCGGCGCGGCCTCGCTCCCGCTGAACGGACGGAGGAACCCGGCGCTCGCGGCCTCCGCGACGAAGACGGGGTCGAGGCTCATCAGATCGACACCGCTGTCCTTGGCCGCCAGCCGCCTGATCAGCTGCTCGCGCTGCCCGCTCGCGTCGCTGGGGAGCAGCGAGGTCTTGATCTTGTACTTGCCGCCCGCCGCCTTCGTGCACGCCGCGGCGATCTTCGCCTGCCCGCCGTTGTCCGGGTTGATGTACCAGTTCAGGGCCGGGACCCCGCCGCCGCCCCCGCAGGCCGTCAGCCCGCCGGCCAGCAGCGCCAGCGCGACCCCCGCCCGCACCGGCCCCGCCCGCCCGCGCGGACGCCGGGCCCGCGCCGACGCGTCCGGCTTCACTCGTTCGACTCGTCCGACCATCGGGCCTCCCGAAGCCTCCCACCAGGTGCGACACTTCGCCGGGCCGCGTCCGTGGCGGTTCGAACCCCATTCGATCACCGGATCCAGTAACTGTCGAGATCCAAAGAGTGATCTAACAAACCGGTGTCTCGCGCGTGACAACGGCTCCCAGTGGCCACGCAATGCGCTTGCGTCACCGGGCACACACTTGATCAACTTTGATCGAACCGTGACCCCATCGGGCCAAAGTGGGGGGTGGCTGCCTGTCAGACTGAAAGTGGCTGTAAGCTACAGAGCAGTTTGCAATGTGGCTTACAGCCGGTCGCATGTGATGTCATCTACGAGGGAGCTTCCGGTGCCAGCGGCGAACAGTCCTACGGTGCGTCAGCGGCGCCTGCGTGTCGAACTCCGCAAGGCCCGCGACCAGGCGTCCCTCACCCAGGAACAGGTCGCCGACAACCTCGAATGGTCGCTTTCCAAGGTGATCAGGATCGAGTCCGGTTCGGTCGGCGTCTCCACCACCGACCTCAAGGCCCTCCTGTCCCTCTACGGCGTTCCCACGGAACGGATCGCCGAACTCGTGGAGATCGCACGACTGGCCCGCGAGCGCGCCTGGTGGAGCGGCTACCGAAAGATCATTTCACAACAATACTATGACCGCATCGGGTACGAGTCCGCGGCCGCGACCATCCGCCAGTACGAGAACTTAATCGTACCCGGCCTTCTGCAGACGCAAGAGTACGCCCATGAATACATCTCCCGGCTTATTTCCGCGGACCGCGCCGCGAATGTGGAGATGCTTGTGGAGCTCCGCATGCGTCGGCAGGAGATCATTGAGGGCGACGACCCCCCACAGCTGTTCTTCATTTTCGACGAATCGGTTGTCCGGCGGCTGATCGGCGGTCCCCGGGTGATGCGGAACCAGTTGCGCCGCCTGATCGAGCTCGCCAATCAGCCGCACATCACCATCGAGGTCGTTCCGTTCACGGTCGGTGTCAACCCGGGCCTGAGCAGCTCGTTCACCATCCTGGAGTTCCCGTCCCCCGAGGACGACGACGTGCTGTACCTGGAGAATCCCAGCTCCACGCTAGTGACCCGGGACCGTCCGGACACGGTCGTGTCCTACCGGGAGGATTTCGAAGAACTGCGCAGCATGTCCATGCGCCCGGAAGGCACGGCCGTGCTCCTCAACCAGCTTGCGGAGCAACTTTCGTCCGACTGAATCGGGTATTTGTTGGCGCCCGAAAAGCGATTCGCATCTTGACTGGGTGCCCTCAACAACGTGGGATCCTGCCATGGCTTGGCCGCAACAGCCGGTTTACACTGTCGTCTGACTGACCGAGCAGGATCTCAAGCCATGCGCTGCCATGCCGGTTGCGAAGGCACCCTCCGCCAATGCCGCCGGAGAGTCTCCGAGGATCGGACGCCCATCCGATCGAAGGCGTTCCTCCACGCGCTGTTCTACGCAACCGGAAATGGCCCGCGCGCACGTGAAAGGAGACCGGACTTGCCGCACCCGATACCCCCGGACGTGCGATGGCGGAGAAGTTCTCACTCAAATCCAGATGGGGCCGACTGCGTCGAGGTCGCACGGCACAGAGGGGCGGTTTACATTCGTGATTCGAAGAATCGATCCGGTCCGATGATCACGCTGTCTCCCGGGAATTGGACCCACCTCGTCACCTCTCTTCGCGAACGTCGCTGACGCCGTTCCCGACCGGTCGGACAGAGATCCCTACGTCGCTCAGCAGATCGCTCGTTGCGCCCTTCGACGCGCCGGCTCCCCGGTCGGGGTCGTAGATGTGGCCCTGATAGGCGGCTCCCTTGATCGTGGTCCGGATCGGCTGGAAGTCGGTGGGCGGCAGCGCGCAGAATCCGCTGCAGACGACCTCGCGGAAGAGCGGGTCGGAGACGATCAACGCGACGTTCCGTTCCGGATGGACGGCCAGGTACCGGCGAAGCGGACGGGCGTCGCGTAACCGGCTCACGACCACCGGCGCGTCGCCGGCCGGCCCGAAGGACGCGGGCGGTCCCATGATCAGCGCACCGTGATGGAGCGCGAGCCGCACGCGGAGCCGGGGACCGGCGGCGGCCAGCTCCCGCCTCCGCGTGAGCGCGCGTTCGAGGGCCGGGGCGAACAGGCCGACGACGGTGACGATGTCGGCGTCACCGGGCAGCACCGCCAGCTCGCCGTCGCCGCTGACCTGCTGGAGCCACCGTCCGCGATCGAGGTCCGCGTCCTTGGCGGCCGTCTCCATGGCCTCCAGCAGATCCGACTGCGCCTGCAGCTGCGAGCGGGCCGTCCGGGCGCTGTAGCCCTGGATGTCCACCGCGAGCAGCGGCCGGAAGAGCAGGCGGACGGACGGGTCGGACTCCTCCGCCGCCAACGGAATGATCGTCATGATGCCCTCGCCCCGATTGGGCCGGCGGATTGGTCCACGGCCCGGCTGGCTTGACTTCAGGATTGCACTTCAGCGGGTGGATGGTAAGCCACCTGGACGCCTGAAGGGGGCAAAGTGACACATAGCACATCGCCATACGGCCGTCCGTCATGGTGCAACATGACTGCATTGTCCCAGCCTGTCAGCGAATCGGCAGGTAAGAACCTCGCCGATTCCGGCCACCTGACAGAGTGCTACCTAGCAGAACGCCACGTACTGTCAGCTATCTGTCCGGCTATGTTTTTATTATCGTGCGCCTGGGCTCGCGGGTCCAGAGAGGCGGGCTCGGACATGCAGGAAGGCGCGGAGGAATCGCGGACCCCGACCGACCCGCGAGCCCTCCGCGCCTTCGCCTGTGGGGGCGGTTATGGCGCGATGGGTCTAGTAGCCTCCGCCGGCTCCGTAACCGCCGTTGCCGTTGCCGGTGCCGTAGCCACCGCCGCCATTGCCGTTGCCATTGCCGTTGTTGCCGTTGCCGGTGCCTGAGCCGGTGCCTGAGCCGGTGATGGCGGCTCGCTTGCCCGCCGGGCTCGTGGCCCACCAGACGCCGCCGACGCCCTGGCCCTTCACGTCACCGGGCTGCTCGTCCTTCTCGTAGTAGTACATGGGCCAGCCGTTGATGGTGAGCTGGCACTTGCCGTCGTCCTTGCGCTCGATGAAGTCGACCAGCTTCCGGTCGACGCCTTCGAGCTTGAGCTTCTTCCAGCTCCTGAAGACGACCGGCGGCCATGCCTTCTTGCACGCGCCGAAGCAGTTCGTGGTCGGCGGCTTGGGGGTGTCCTTGTCGAAGCGGTACATCGTGCGGCCCTTGCCGTCCGTCAGGATCATGCCGAGCTTCGGGTCGTTCCGGGCCTTGACGATCGTCCAGCCCTTCCAGCGGTCGCCGGTCTCCGTCTGCTTCGGGGCGGCGGCCTTCTTGCCGGTCGGGGACGCGGCGTACCAGGTGCCGCCCACGCCCTGCCCCTTCACGTCGCCGGGACTCTTGTCCTTGGCGAACCGGTACAGCGGCCATCCGCCGAGCGTGACCTGCCACTTGCCGTCCGGACGCTTGACCTTGCCGACCAGCGACTGCTCGACGCCGTCGACCTCCGTCCCCGCCTCACTGGCCGACACCGGCGGCCACGCCTTGGCGCAGGCGTCCGCGCAGGTGGACGCGGGCGGACGGGCCGTGTCGTTGTCGAAGCGGTAGAGCGTCCGGCCGTCCCCGTCGGTGACGACCTTGCCGAGCTTCGTGACGTTGGCGACCTCCAGCGCGGTGGGCTCGGGGACCGGTGCCGCGGACGGTTCGGCCGAGGGGTCGGCCTGCGCCTGGGTACCGGCGGCGTTCTGCTGTTTCCCGCCGCTCTCCTGCCCGCATGCGGTGAGCACCAGCCCAGACGCGGTCAGGGCGGCTGCGGCGGGAATCGCCCAACGTGGGATCTTCATTGTCGTGTGTCCTCCGTGTCGTCTGGGACTCGGCTCCGGTTCCAGGTCCCGTACGCCGATCGGGGTCGAGCTGCCGCACCGCTCTCCCGTGATCGAGGAGCAGTACGGTGTTCGCCACGGAACGGGTTCAACCACCCGGAACCGACCGCCCGTGGGCCGGGTCAGATGCACTGTTGGTTCCATCGACGTTTCGCGAGGCAGGCAGCAGTGAGCACCGGCGACGAACCCCCCGCGGGCGCCCCGTTCAACCTGAGCAAGGAACCCCCAGGACAGTTGCCACCACCGGCCAAGCCTGGGCCGATCCGGCAAGGCCCGGGCCCGGCGGCATCACCGACACCGCCAGCCGAACCGGGACCGATCCGGCCAGGCCCAGGACCGGCGGGACCGGCGGGATCGGCGGGATCGGCGGGATCGGCGGACAAGCCGAGGCCGTTCCGGCCGGGACCGGCGGACGGGCCGGGGCTGTTCCGGCAAACGCCGGAGTCGGGGTCGGAGTCGGCGCGGCTCGGGCCGGCGTGGATCGTCATCCCGGCGCGGGTGATCGCGCTGATCGTGGTGGTGCCGCTACGGCTCGTCCACGACCTGGTCGTGCTGACCGCGCGGGCCGTCCGGGCGGTGTGGAACGGGCTGATGCGGGCGCCCGGGTGGGTCGGACGCCTCATCGGCCGGATGCTGCGCCGGTTCGGGCTCACGCTCTACCGCTACCTGCTCGCCCCGTTCGGACGGCTGCTCGCCGCCATCGCACGCGGCATCGGCGCGCTCCTCGAACTCCTCGTCGTCCGGCCGCTGCGGTGGCTCGCCGTCGTCGTGATCCTCGGCTTCCTGCGCTGGCTCGGCCACGGCGCCGCGCACATGGCCCGCTGGATCCACCGCATGCTGATCGCCCCGGTCGGACGGTTCCTCGCCCTGATCGGACGCGGCCTGGCGTGGCTCCTGAACCTGGTCGTGCTCAAGCCGCTGAAGGCGCTCGGCCGTGGCCTGATCTGGCTGCTGTCCATCATCGGACACGGCCTGGGCAGGCTCGCGTCCCTCATCGGCCAGGGGCTCGTCCTGCTGTTCAAGGGCATCGGGCTGCTGATCGCCGTGCTCGTGATCATGCCGGTCGTGCTGCTGTGGCGGTACGTCCTGCGGCCGCCGCTCGTGGTTCTCGCCTGGCTGGCGCGGGCCGTCTGGGGCGGGCTCGCCTGGCTGGGACGCGGCGCGCTCTCCATCCTCGGCGCGCTCGGCGGCCTGCTCGCGGCCGGGTGGCGTGCGTTCGCCGCGGGCCTCGTGTGGTCATGGCGGCTGATCGGGCGGTGCCTGGTCTGGCTGGCGCGCATCCTGATCGTCCTGCCCGCACGGGCGGTGTGGCGGTACGTCCTCGCGCCGGTCGTCGCGGGGGTCGTGGGGACGTGGCGGCTCGCGGCCCGCGTCGTGCGGTGGCTCTGGCGGGCGCTCGTCGTCGTCCCGACCCGGGTCCTGATCGTCGCGCCCGCGCGCTGGGTCAGGGCGAGCGTTCTGCGGCCGGTCGGACGTGGCGTCCGCGAGACGTGGCGGGTTTCCGTACGGGAGCCGGTCCGGGCCGCCCGGCGGACCATGCGCGAAGCGGGCCGGGACGTCCGCCTCACGCTCCGCCGCACCTTCCGCGGACACTGACCGCCGCCGCCCCGCGTCCGGCTGAGATACTTGCGGACGATGTATCGACTCCTGTTCGCACTGGTCATCGTCCGGGTTCCGGCGGAGACCGTCCATCACCTCACGTTGCGCGGGCTCCGCGCGATCCAGTCCGTGCCCGGGGCCGCGCGGCTGCTGCGCCGCCTGCTCGCGCCCCGCGACCCGGCGCTGGCCGTGCGCGCGCTAGGGCTGGACTTCCCGTCCCCGCTCGGCCTCGCCGCCGGATTCGACAAGGACGCCGTCGCCTACGAGGCGCTCGGCGCGTTCGGGTTCGGCCACGTCGAGATCGGCACGGTGACGGGACGGCCGCAGCCCGGCAACCCGCGCCCGCGGCTGTTCCGTCTCGTCCCCGACCGGGCGGTCATCAACCGGATGGGCTTCAACAACGAGGGCTCGGAGGCGGCGGCGCACCGGCTGCGCGGTCGTCCGGGCGGCGCCGACCGGACGATCGTCGGGGTCAACATCGGCAAGACCAAGACCGTCCCGGAGGCCGCGGCGGCCGCCGACTACGTGGCGAGCACCGAGCGGCTCGCCCCGCACGCCGACTACCTCGTCGTCAACGTCAGCTCCCCCAACACCCCCGGTCTGCGGAACCTCCAGGCCGTCGAACACCTCCGCCCGCTCCTGACGGCCGTGCGCGAGGCCGCCGACCGGTCGTCGCCCGCGCGCCGCGTCCCGCTGCTCGTCAAGATCGCGCCGGACCTGGCGGACGGCGACATCGACGCCGTCGCCGACCTCGCCGTCGACCTCGGCCTGGACGGCATCATCGCGACCAACACCACCATCGCCCGCGACGCCCTGCACAGCCCGCCCGCCCTGGTGAAGGAGACCGGCGGCCTGTCCGGCGCGCCGCTGAAGGACCGCTCCCTGGACGTCCTGCGCCGCCTCCGCGCCCGCACCAGCGACCGTCTCGTACTGATCTCGGTCGGCGGCGTCGAGACCGCCGACGACGTGTGGGAACGCATCCGCGCGGGCGCCACCCTCGTCCAGGCGTACACCGGCATGATCTACGGCGGCCCGTTTTGGGCGCACCGCGTCAACCGCGCCCTCTCCCACCGCCTTCGCGAAAGCACCTTCCAAACCCTCCCCGAAGCCCACCACTAACCCACCCACCAAACACTCAAGCCAGCCGCTCACGCGGTCGGTCGGGCGGGGGTTTTGGGGTCAGGTGAAGAAGCCGTCGGCGATCAGGGCGGGCAGGACGGTGTCCGCGTGTGCGCGGACCTGGGTCGGGTCCATTCCGGTTAGCTGTGCGATGGCGTCGAGCAGCGGGGCGAGGGGCAGCGAGCCGTCGCAGACGCCCGCGAGTCCGGCCTCTACCGTCCCGACACCGGCGGCGCGGCGGAGCCGTCCCGTCTGGCGGAGGACGAGCCGCTCGGGGTCCTCGGCTCCGGGAGGGCCGATCTGTTCCTGGACGAGACCCGGCGCGGCCCGCAACGCCTGTCCACAGGCTGTGGAAAACTCCTCGGCCCGAGCGAAGCCGTCCAGGACGTCATCCACGTAGGCGCCGACCGGCTGATCGACGGCGTGCCGCAGCTCCTCGATCCGGACGCCGGCCCGCCCACCCCGCCTCAGCGTGATCCACCCGAACCCGATGCCGGTGACGCCGAGCCGCGCGAAATGATCGAGCCACGCCTCGTACCGGGCGCGGTACTCCGGCGTCCCCGCCTCGCAGGAATCCCGTAGCCACAACTCAGCGTATTCCGAGGGATCCTGGACGTCCCGCTGGACGATCCACGCGTCGCACCCGTCCACCCACGAGCCGACACGCTCCTCCCACGGAACGCCCTCGACATGGAGCCAATTCGCCAGGAGCTGGCAATATCCGCCCTCGGCGAGGTGCGCCGGAGCGTCCGCGACGAGGCGGCGGCAGAAGTCGTCGCCCGGAAGGCCGGACTCCCGGTACGTGAATCGACGCCCCTCGGACGGCGCGACGACGAACGGCGGATTGGACACGATCAGGTCGTACCGGCGCCCCCGAACGGGCTCCAGCAGCGAACCTTCGAGAAGCTCGATCTCGCCCGCTTCCCGCGCCGGATCTCCGGAGAGCGCGAAGCTCATCGCGGCGAGTTCGAGGGCGCGCGGATTGACGTCCGTGGCGGTGATGCGAGCGTCCGGATTCCGGCCGGCCAGGTGCACCGCCTGGACGCCGCAGCCCGTCCCAACATCGAGCATGTTATCCACAGGCCTGTGGATAACCAGCCGCGCCAGGCTCGCGGACGCACCGCCCGCACCCACCACATGATCCGCCGCCGGAACGGCCCCCGCGCCCGGCCGCACCTTGAGATCGGACACGACATATCCGGCATGCCCACCCCCGATTCCGCCCCCGCTCCCTCCGACTCCGCTCCGCCCGTCCCCGCTGTCGCCGCCCCCGCTCCGCCCGTCCCCGCTCCCGCCGCCGCCGTTGCTGTTGCCGCTCCAGCCGACCGTTTCCAGCGGTTCGACGCGCAGCCGGGCCCGTACCTCTCCCCCGGACACCTCGGCCAAGCCCGCGGCGACGAGATCGTCCGTCCGGATCGAGGCCGCGTCCACGGGAACCTGCAGCCAGAACAGCCGCGTCAGGACCTCCAGCGGCGAGCCGCCGCCGGTCGCCCGCAGCGCCGGGACGATCTCGTCCCGCGCGAGCGCACCGCCCGCGACGGGCCCGAGCAGTTCCCGTACACCGTCGACCGTGTATCCGGCACCGATCAGGAGTTCACGAACACGAGAAAGATCAGCCACCCGCCCATCCTGCCGCGTCCAAGCACGGCCGCGTCCAAGCACGGCCGCGTCCAAGCACCGCCGCGTCCAAGCACCGCCGCGTCCAGGCGTTGCGGCGTTCAAGCACTGCCGCGGTTCCTTGGCGGGGGCGAAGCGGAGCTGGGCGCTGCCCGGCGAGCTCGGCCAGGTCAGGTCAGGTAGGTCTCGATGCCCTTGGCCAGGGACTCGGCTATGCGCTGGCGGAACGGGGCGCTGGACAGCTTGGCCGCGTCCCCCTTGTTCCGCATGTTGCCGCACTCGATGAACACCTTCGGCACCGTCGACAGGTTGAGGCCGCCGAGGTCATTGCGCCGGTCGATGGCGTTGTCCCCGAGGTAGTTGGAGTACGGGATGCCGGTGCCCGCGCGGTAGGAGTCGCGCAGCGCCTTGCCCAGCTCGGCGGATCGCGGCACCATCCCGGAGTTCCGCCCGACGGCGATCGGCTCGATGATGTGGAACCCGTGTCCGGACGCGGACGAGCCGTCCGCGTGGATCGACACCGCCGCGTCGGCCTTGAGCCGATTGCCGATCGCGGCGCGCTCGGTGATGCAGGGGCCGACGCCCTTGTCGTTCTTGCGCGTCAACGTGACCTTGGCGCCCCCGGCACGCAGGAGCTTCGCGAGCCGGTTGGAGACGTCCCAGGTGAAGGCGTGCTCGCCGTAGCCGTCGTTGGTGCTGGTGCCGGTCGTGTCGCACGCCTTGGTGCCGTTGCCGATCTTGACCTGCTTGTTGATCTCGGACGGGTGGGCGGCGTTCCCGCCGTTGTGCCCGGGATCGATGACGATCACCTTGCCGTCCAGCGCGGACGAGCCGCCGGACGCCGGGTCCTTCCCGTCCTCCTCCGGGGCGCCCGAAGCCTGCCCGCCCGCGGTCGGCGGGTTCACCGTCCCGCCGTCGCCGCCGGACGGTTCCGCGGAGGCGTTGCACGCGATGAGCGCGCCAAGGCACAGCGCCAGACCGGCGGCCGCGGGGCCGCCTCGATTAATGCGCACCGGCCGATTCCTCCGTGATGACTTCGTTACCGACCCTGACAGTCTGCACACCGGTGGAGGTTCGTCAAACGAAGTCCGGAAAACCCGGCGAATCCCGTCGAACGGACGCGGGCGCGGACACGTTCGCGGACGCGAGCGCGCTCGGCCCAGAGCACCCGGCCCCGGAACGCCCGGCCCAGCGGCGTCAGCTCAGCGGGGTCAGCTGAGCGGGTCGTCCTTGCCGAGTAGGGCGGCCAGGGCGCGGGCCTCGTCGGCGTCCAGGCCCAGGACCACGCGGGGACGGCCCCACGGGTGGTCGATCGAATGGGCGACGTAGCTGGCCACGGACTCCGAGACCTGCTCGGCCAGCCCCCGCGCGTGCCGCCACTCCGACCACGCGCGTTCCAATTCGTTCGCCGCGCGCTGCGCGCACGACACCAGTTCCGGATCACGCACGAGCTGAACCCCCTAGTGGACTTTCCCGTGTCCGTCCGGCGGGGTCCCCGTCCGGGCGGCCTCCCCCGAGGCCACCCGGACCCACCCGCCGAACGGTGAGTCCCATTAACCCGCCGGCGGTGGGTCTCGGGCCGGCGATTGCGGGAGTCTTGGCCGGCCCCTTACCCCTTGCACACCGGTTCTTACCCGGCGCGCACGGACGCGCCGAACCAGCGAAACGACCGATATACGCGGAGCCGGCGGAACCGACAGGACGGCCGGCCGCCGTCGTGCCGGGCGCATGGCCGGGTACGGCCATGGCGGCTATGACGGCCGCCGCGGCCGTTGCGGTGTGTCGGACCTTGGGAGCGTGTCGAGGCGGGGGGACTGTCCCTGTGACCGGGGCTCACAGGGAGGGAGCGGGTCCCGTCGTCGAACGGACCACCAGGTGCGGGACGACCAGGTTCTGCCTGGCCACGCGGGACGGGTCGCCGATGCGCGCGGTCAGCATCTCGGCGGCGACCCGTCCCATGTCCCTGCGGGGCTGGTCGACGCTGGTCAGCGAGATGTGCCGGATCGCCGCGAGGTGCGTGTTGTCGTAGCCGACGATCGACAGCTGCGTCGGGACCCGCATCTCCAGTTCGTCCGCCGCCGACAGCGCACCGGTCGCGACTAGGTCGTTCGGCGCGAAGATGGCGGTGGGACGCGGGTCGCGGCGCAGCAGCGCGCGGGCGGCGCGGTAGCCGCCGTCCTCGGTGAAGTCGCCGGGCTCGACGACGATCTCGGCGGCAAGCCCGTGCCGGTGCATCGCCTTCTCGTACCCGTCGCGCCGGTAACGCGCCGTGGTGGAGCGCGCCCCCTCGATGTGCGCGATCCGGCGGTGGCCGAGCTCGACGAGATGGTCGACGGCGAGGCTGGCGCCGAGTTCGTCGTCGTCCACGACGATGTCGACGCCGACGACGTCGCGTTCACCGACGACCACGACCGGGACGCTGGCCGCGGCCTCCTTGAGCGACTCGGGGACGACGCTGAGCAGCACCAGGCCGTCCACCCGCATCTCCAGGAACGCCTCGACCGCCTCGGCCTCGAACAGCGGGTCCCAGCGGCCGCTGCCGACGAGCATCCGCAGGCCCGCGCCGTGCAGGCTCTCCTGGAGCCCGTCGAGGAACTCGGCGAAGAACGGGTTGTGCAGGTCGGCGACGATCGCGCCGATCAGCCTGGTGCGTCCTTCGACGAGGCTGCGCGCCACGGCGTTCGGGCGGTAGCCGAGCTCGCGGGCCGCCTGCAGGACGGCCTGTCTCCGCCGTTCGCTCACGTGCGGTGACCCTCGCATCACGAGGGAGACGAGTGATTTGGAGACTCCGGCGCGTTCGGCGACGTTGCGGATCGTCGGCTTCGGGGCGGGGACGGCCCTTCCCTCGTCGCGTCTGGTGGGCGACGGTTCGGTGCGCGGCCTGGGCACCGCGCTCTCTTCCCGCATGTTGTGCGAGGAGTTCGCTTGATCAGCTGACATGGCACTCCGTCCAGGGGGACCTGTGGGACCTGCCTCGACGGCGCGCGGCGGGGTCTGGAACGCGCCGTCCTCCACTCGAGGGGGATTGCCATGATGCCGCGCCTTCCCCCCAAACCGCCGCAACAGTGAGTAACGGGCATCCGACAATGGTGGTTCGGGCCTGTGGTGTTCCGGATCACAGCCCCGCCGGACGTGATCAAGGGGTGGTGAAAAGCCCGTTCCGTCCCTTATCGAGGGGGCCTGCCGCCGTCCGGGCTCGGATACGCTGCCCACGTGGGAGATCGCGCGGTGGCCGGCAAGGCGCGAAGCCGGCAGGGCGGCGGCCGTGGCCGTCGCAGGCTCAGCGTCGACGAACGCCGGGACGAACTGATCGACGCGGCGCTGCAATTGTTCAGCACGCGTTCGCCGGAGGACGTCTCGATCGACGACGTCGCGGCCAAGGCGGGCGCCTCCCGCGCGCTGGTCTACCACTACTTCGGCGGCAAGAACGAGCTGTACATGGCGGCGCTCGGCAGCGCGGCGAGGCAGCTGTCGGTGCTGCTTGAGCCGCCGACCGAGGGCAAGCCGCTGGAGCGGCTGCGGATCTCGCTGCGCCGCTACTTCGACTTCGTGGAGAGCCACGCGGCCGGTTACACCGCGTTGCTGCGGGGTGGCCCGGCCGATCGTTCGGGTGAGGCCGGCGAGATCGTCGACGGCATCCGCCAGTTGCTGCTGGACCGGATCCTGCATTCGCTGGACGTCGAGACGCCGCAGCCGATCCTGCGGATCACGCTTCGCGCCTGGATGGCCGCGGTCGAGACGGCGGGCCTGGACTGGCTGGAGAACCGCGACGTGCCCCGTCCCCAGCTGGAGGGCCTGCTGATCGACCACCTGGTGGTCATGTTCCACGCTGCGGGACGCCACGACCCGGGCACCGGCAAGCTGTTCGACCGCCTGGCCCAGGAAGAGATGGGCTGAAACCCCTCGTCGGAGCGTTTCCCCCGCCCACCTCTACCGCCCGCGACATCCACGCTTTTGGACGCTTTACCCAAGAGTGACGGACAACGTCCCAAATGGAGACTCTGTCCTCATGTGGACAAAAAGTCACCCATGTCCCAAATTCCTCGCACGTCAGCGCCACCTTCGGCCGTCGAGTCGGCACCCGCTCGCCCTTGGGCCGGGCACTGGGAGCGCCCGGGCCCCAAGGGCAACGCGGGTGAACACGACTACAACGGCCTTCCCCCCAAGCCATGGCCGATCCCGGCCGCCGGCATCGGCCGACGGCGGCATCGACCATCGCGATCGCGTGCGAAGCCGGACTCGCGCGGGGCGAGAACCCGATCGCACGCCACGGCGGCGAGCCGCCCCTTACTCCGAGCGCTGCTGCGGGATGCCCGCGAGCAGTGCCCGCACCTCCGCCTCGCGGTAGCGGCGGTGCCCCCCGAGCGTCCGGATGGACGTGAGCTTCCCCGCCTTCGCCCACCGCGTGACGGTCTTGGGGTCGACGCGGAACATCGTCGCCACCTCCGCCGGCGTCAGCAGGGGCTCGGCCTCTGGCGTACGTGCTGACATGTTTGCGGCCTCTCCTCCGTGGACCGATGACAGCGATCCTGCGATTGATCCTCGCGTGGTCACTGATGTCCCCTATGGCCCAAGTTGGGTCACTATGACATCACAACGTGTAACCTTGCCACCACTCAGCGCTACAAGCAAGTTCCTGGCGGTAGTTGCGTGCAAACATCCCCGCGAGTGCGGGGAGCGGCGCGTATCCGATGGCCAGCGGGTCACGCTGCGTGATTCTAGCGATACGTATAGTCGTATCGCGCGCGGATTCGGGAAATTTGTTTTAGTTCGCCGCCTCAAGCGCCCGTACGGGCCTCCAGCGGGCGAGGAGACGCTTGTACATCGCCACGGTCAGCTCGACCTCACCGCGCTCCATCCCGGTGAGCGCCACGGTCATCTCGGCCACGGACTCGTCCAGGCTTAGCGTCCGGTCGTCCAGCAGATGGACTAGCCCTCCGTAGTCGAGCTCGACGAGCGCGCGCGGGTGGAAGCCGTCCAGCCAGCGGCCGAGCGTCTCCAGCCGTCCGGCGGACAGCAGGTAGACCTCGCCCGTGCCGTCACCGAGGTTCTCCCGCACGACCGGGAGCGCGTCCGCCACCCGCCGGCGCGCGTCGCGCATCGAGGTGACGTAGATGAGCGTACGCGCGGGCGCTGCCGTCGCCGGGCTCTGACCGGGCGCGGGCGGTTCGGCGTGTTCCTCGGACGCGTCGTCCGACTTGCGGTACCCCGTTCCAGGGGTGCCGAGCATCAGGCACCGCTCACCGCGCGTGAACGGCACGAACCAGTCGAGCGGGATGTGCCAGGTGCTCGTGAGGATGTGCGGGCGCAAAGGCTTGCCCGACCGCTTCCACTGCTCGAAGTCGCCCGTCACCCGCTCCGACAGCGGCGGCGGGACGAACGCGGCCGCGACACCGGCCGCGTGCTGGTTCCGGAAGCGCTCGAAGGCCAGCCATGAGCGCAGCCGCGTCTCCCACGGGCAGACGTAGATCATGTCGTCCAGGCGGCGGACGTAGGCGTCCCTGCTCTCCCGTTCCGGCACCACCTCGGGCAGTGTGCCGGTCAGCCTGAGCGTGGCGGCGCGGTGCTCCACGCCCAGCGCGTGGATCCGGCGCGGACGCCGGCGGGAGTCGGCGTAGACCGTCCACAGGGTCCGTGCGGGCTCCGGGAAGGCGGTCACCGGTTCATAAACCCGTAGGTACGCGGCGTACGGAAGCACCACCGCATCGTGACATGAGATTCGCCCGGGCGCGGTGGCATCGCGCGCCCTAGGCTGATCTTAGAGACAGAGAGGAGGGCACTACCGTGCCTAATGTCTTCGGGGCGCCCCACAAGGGCACCGAACCCCGTCACGAGCAGGTCGTCTTCTGCCAGGACGAGGCCAGCGGCCTGCGCGCCATCATCGCGATCTATTCCACCGCGCTAGGCCCGTCCCTGGGAGGCACCCGCTTCTATCCCTACGGGACCGAGGAAGAGGCCCTCGCCGACGTGCTGAACCTGTCCCGCGGCATGGCGTACAAGAACGCCTTGGCCGGGCTGGATCTCGGCGGCGGCAAGGCCGTCATCATCGGCGACCCGTCCATCGACAAGTCCGAGGCGATGCTGCGGGCTTACGGACGGTTCGTCCAATCGCTGAACGGCCGCTACTACACGGCGTGCGACGTCGGCACGTTCAGCGAGGACATGGACATCGTGGCGCGGGAGAGCCAGTACGTCACCGGCAGGACGGTGGCGCACGGCGGTGCGGGAGACTCGTCCATCCTCACCGCGTTCGGTGTGTTCCAGGGCATGCGCGCCGCGGCCAAGACCGTGTGGGGGGCACCCACACTCCGCGGCAGGCGTGTCGGGGTCGAAGGCGTCGGGAAGGTCGGTCACCGGCTGGTGGAGCACCTTCTCGAAGACGGCGCGGACGTAGTGATCTGCGACGTGAACCAGGCCGCCGTCGACCGGGTCCGGTCGTCGCACCCCGAGGTCGAGGTCGTCGCAGATACCGACACCATGGTCCGCACCGAACTGGATGTGTACGCGCCGTGCGCGCTCGGTGGCTCCCTGAACGACGACACCGTGCCCGTACTGGCGTCCAAGGTGGTGTGCGGGGCCGCGAACAACCAGCTCGCCCACGGCGGCGTGGAGAAGAGCCTCGCCGACCACGGCGTCCTGTACGCGCCCGACTACGTGGTGAACTCCGGCGGTGTGATCCAGGTCGCGGACGAGATCGGCGGCTTCGACTTCGACCGCGCCAAGGCCCGCGCCACCGGAATCTACGAGACCACCTTGAAGATCTTCGCGCTGGCCGCCGACGAGGGCGTGCCGCCGGCCGTGGCCGCCGACCGCCTCGCCGAACGCCGGATGTCCGAGGTCGGAAGGCTGCGCGGCATCCTGCTCTGAAAACCGGCCGCATCCTGCACTGAAATCCGTCTCCGAACCCGCCGAACCCCGCCAATCCGTCGAATCCGCAGAACCCGTCGAAGGCCGCCGTAGGACGCTGCAGGCCCGTCCCACGGCGGCCTCAGCGTGTACGCGTGACCACCGGATACACTGTTGTTATCAGCAACAGAAGCGCCGCCACGTACCGTCGATGTACCGAGCCGGGCGCAAAACGGGTACGGTTGTACCCGTGACTGACGCATGGCTCATCAGGCACCGGTTCGTGTGGTACACGCGCGCGTTGATGGGCCCACGAAAGCCCTGACCATCGAGGGGGTCGAGCCAATGGGTCGCGGCCGAGCCAAGGCCAAGCAGGTGAAGGTTGCCCGACAGCTCAAGTACAACAGCGGCAACACGGACCTCGACCGCCTGAAGAGCGAGCTGGGAGTAGACGAGGCGGGGGACGACTCCTACGACGAGCTCGCCGAGAAGTACGCCGACTACGCCGATGACTACGGCACGGAGGACCGCAAGGACGGCACCTCCGGTTGACCGGCTGACAATGCGCCACTGCCCGTTGCCGCGGGCAGTGGCGTTTGTCATACCGGTCGGGCGTCGAGTGCCGTACCTGCCGGCCGTCGGGAGTCGGAGTCGGGTCCGGCGCCGGACCTGCGGGATGCCTGAGCGGGCCCACAAGGGCCGTTCGACGTCCGGCACCACTCCTGTGGCTCCTGGTGCCGGAGAGGCGCTCAGGGGGGCTTTCACGCCCGTTCGCGGGGCCGCAGAGGCCGGACACGGAGCGTGGCGAGCACCCCGCCGCTCGGTGCGGCTCGCGACGTGGGTCAGGTCGGCAGAATCGCGTTGCCGGTGCCTTCGATGATCTCGCCGAGGCGCCAGGCGGGGACGCCGCGGGAGGTCAGGAGGCTGAGGGCCGCGTCGGCGGCGTCCGGGGCCACGATGGCGGCCATGCCGACGCCCAGGTTGAACGTCCTGTCCATGTCGGGCTGGGAGACGTCCCCATGGGCCTGCAGGACGCGGAACAGGGCCGGTACCTCCCAGGACGAGCGGTTCAACACCGCGTCCACGGTCGGCGGCAGTGAACGGGACAGGTTCGCGGCCAGGCCGCCGCCCGTCACGTGAGCGAACGCACGGACGCCGCCGGTGCGCGCCAGGGCCAGGCAGTCTTTGGCGTAGATGCGCGTCGGTGTGAGTAGTGCCTCACCGAGGGGACGGTCAAGGTCCGCGGGGTGGGATTCAAGGGTCAGGTCGGTCGTGGCCAGGATGCGGCGGACGAGCGAGTACCCATTGGAATGGATGCCGGACGACGCCATGGCCAGCACGGCGTCCCCCACTCGGACACGTTCGGGGCCTAGGACGTCGTCCGCTTCGACGACTCCCGTCCCGGCGCCCGCCAGGTCGAACTCGTCCGCCTCCAGGAGACCGGGATGTTCGGCGGTCTCGCCGCCGACGAGGGCGCAGCCCGCCAGGGCGCAGGCGTCCGCGACACCGCCGACGATGTCGGCGATCCGTTCCGGGAGGACCTTTCCGCAGGCGATGTAGTCCGTCATGAACAGCGGTTCGGCGCCGCATACGGCGAGGTCGTCGACGACCATGCCGACCAGGTCGTGACCGATCGTGTCGTAGACGCCGAGACGGCGTGCCAGGTCGACCTTGGTTCCGACGCCGTCCGTGGACGTGGCCAGCAAAGGACGCTTGTAGCGCTGGAGAGCGGAGGCGTCGAAGAGGCCCGCGAAACCGCTGACGTCGTCGACGACCTCTGGACGCCGCGAACGCGCCACCCGGGACTTCATCAGCTCGACGGCGCGTTCGCCCGCCGCGATGTCGACCCCGGCGTCCTTGTAGGACGTCATCGAGTGACTTCCAGGAGATGCTTGCCGCGAGCGTCCTGATCGACCGGGATGGGGTAGACGCCGTCGAAGCACGCCCGGCACAGGTTCTCCTTGGCGACGTGCGACGCGGAGATGAGCTCGTCCAAGGAGATGTAGCCGAGCGAGTCGGCGCCGATGGAGTCGCGGATCTCCTCCACCGAGAGGTTCCCGGCGATCAGCTCGGCGCGGGTGGCGAAGTCGATGCCGTAGAAGCACGGCCAGGACACGGGCGGGCTGGAGATCCGCACATGGACCTCGGCGGCGCCCGCGTCCCGCAGCATCGCGACGATCGCGCGCTGGGTGTTGCCGCGCACGATCGAGTCGTCCACCACGATCAGCCGCTTGCCCTCGATCGCCTCGCGCAGCGGATTCAGCTTGAGGCGGATGCCGAGCTGGCGGATCGCCTGGGACGGCTGGATGAACGTCCGGCCGACGTAGGAGTTCTTCACCAGGCCCTGGCCGTAGGGGATGCCGGACGCCTCGGCGTAGCCGATCGCGGCCGGGGTGCCCGATTCCGGCGTCGGAATGACCATGTCGGCCTCGACGGGGTGCTCGCGGGCCAGCCGCCGTCCGACCTCGACGCGGGTGGCCTGGACGCTGCGCCCGGCGATCGACGTGTCTGGCCGCGCCAGGTAGACGTACTCGAACAGGCAGCCCTTCGGCCGCGCCTCCGCGAACCGCTCGGACCGGACGCCGCCGCCGTCGATCGCGACCAGTTCGCCCGGCTCGATCTCGCGGACGAAGCGCGCGCCGACGATGTCGAGCCCGGCCGTCTCGGACGCCACGACCCAGCCGCCGTCCTCCAGCACGCCGAGGACGAGCGGGTGGACGCCCTCCGGGTCGCGGGCGGCGTACAGGGTGCCCTCGTCCATGAAGACCAGGCAGTACGCGCCGCGGACGGCGGGCAGGATCTCCCGGGCCGCGGCCAGCGCGCCGCCCTCGCCGCGGTGGGCGATCAGGGCCGACAGGACCTCGGTGTCGGTCGTCGCGGTCAGCTCACCGGGCGCCAGCCGCTCGGCCAGCTCCAGCGTGTTGATCAGGTTGCCGTTGTGGACGAGCGCCAGCCCGCCCGCGTCCGACGACCGGAAGGTGGGCTGCGCGTTCTCCCACGTGGGTGAGCCCGTCGTCGAGTAACGGCAGTGACCGACGGCGATGTGGCCGCGCAGGGTGTTCAGCACCGACTCGTCGAAGACCTGGGCTACGAGACCCATGTCCTTGAACACGACGATGCGGGAGCCGTCGCTGACGGCGATGCCCGCAGACTCCTGCCCACGGTGCTGGAGCGCGTACAGGCCGTAGTAGGTGAGCTTGCTCACCTCAGCCCGGGGCGCCTGGTCAGCGGGCACCCAGACGCCGAAGACCCCGCAAGCGTCCTGCGGGGGGCGGTCGGTGGGATCGATGTCGTGGCTCAGACGTCCGTCACGGAGAGGCACGCTCATCAGTCTAGATGCCGGATTCACCTGCTCCGATCGGCGGTATCTCCTTAACGGACCTTTACCCCGCGGAACCACGGGCATCAGGTGACGCGGGGGAATCTGGTGACCGACACGTGGAGGATCGCATGACGCTGCCCGGGTACCAGACGTATTCGCCGCCCGCCCCGCCCAAGCGGAGCACCTTGGCGAGGGCTTCTCAGGTGCTCGGAATCGTGGGCCTGGTGGGGCTCGTCCTGTGTCTGGCGGGTGTGATCCCGGCGCTCGTCGGGGTCGTCCTGGGGACGGTGTCCCTCGTGCGGCGCGACGCCGACCGCCGTCCTGCGATCGTGGGCGTCGTCTGCTCGTCGCTTGCGCTCCTCATCGGCGCCGGGATGCTTTTCGTGCTGCTGAGCAAGGCGGCGCAGTGCGGCGACGAGGCGCGGTACCCGGACGACATGTCGCGGCGGAGCTGCGTCGAACGCGAGTTCCCCTTCGCCCAAGCCGACAGAACCCCGTAACCCCCGAGGACCCCAGGGTTAGCCGGGTTCGGTGACCTCTCCGGCGGCGGGCTGGTCGATGGGCAGTGGGAGATGCTCGGACAAGTCCGCGCGCGCGCCGCTGGCGCGGGCCCGTCCGTCCGCTATGGCGTCGTCCCAGGCCAACCGGCCCGTGGCCAGACCGATCCAGGCGGCGGCGTCCATCTCCACCACATTCGGGGGTGTTCCACGGGTATGGTGCGGGCCGTCGATGCATTGAACGGCGGCATAAGGAGGAACACGAACCTCCACCGAACGGCCGGGCGCGAGCTCGGCGAGCCGGTCCAGCAGAAACCGCACCGCTCCCATCACGACCGGCCGGGACGGTTCGGCGCCTCCTGCCTCGATACCGGCCAGGACGGTGTCCAGCGCCGCGCGCCGCAGCTCGGCCGGTTCGTCGGCGCCGGTGTACGGCGGCAGGCCGAGCGCGCCGCGCTGGTCGTTCAGGACGGCGAGGGTAAGCGGTTTCCGCGGCATCGCCACCGACGCTACCGGGTCGCGGCGAGATGGACCGCTCCGGCCGGCGATGGCGCCGCGGCGCCGCGCAGACGGTAAAAAGGACCCGGTGCCAGGCCAGGGCGTGGCCGCGGGGGTGAAGGAACGGGGAGGCCGGGGACGCGGTCCCCGGAGGACACGGAGGTTCGTCAGATGCCCGAGGCGCTGCCCCTGCAGCCGGGTGACCCGCGAAGACTCGGCGCGTTCGAGATCACGGGACGGCTCGGCGTCGGCGAGCAGGGCGCCGTCTTCCTCGGCAGGGACCCGGTCGGCGGCCTCGTCGCCGTGAAGGTCCTGCATGTGCGGCTCAGCGGCGAGCCCGTGGCCAGGACGCGGTTCGCCAACGCATTCTCCTCTGCCCGAAAGGTTTCCGGCTTCTGCACGGCGGCGATCCTCAGCGCCGATGTGGAAGGCGACCGTCCGTACGTGGTGAGCCAGTGGGTGGACGGGCCGTCCCTCCAGCAGCTCGTGGACGAGGAAGGCCTGCGCGGCGGCGCCGTCGTCGAACGCCTGGCCGTCGGTACGGCGATAGCACTCGCGGCCGTCCACCGGGCTGGTGCGCTCCACCACAACATGAAGCCTGGGAACGTTCTCTTGGGCCGGGATGGGCCGCGGCTGAGCGACTTCGGTATCGCCCATGCGTTGGAGGCCGTGAACGCGTCTTTCAGCGGGCACATCACCGAAGACCCGTCCTACAAGTCGCCCGAGCAGCTGAGCGGCACGGGCATCGGCCCGGCCGCGGACGTTTTCGCCTGGGCGTCGACCATTCTGTTCGCCGCCACGGCTGAGCCGCCGTTCGGGGACGGTTCGCCGTCCGAGGTAATGCAGCGGATCGTCTACGACGAAGCGGACCTGTCGAGCGTCCCCGATTCGCTGCGGGACATCTTGGCCGACGCCCTGGCCAAGGACCCTGCCAACCGTCCGACGGCCAAGGACCTCCTCCAACGCCTCCTGGACGAGGACGGCCCGCTGGTCGGCCACATGCCGTCGTCCATGGTGGACGAGGGCCGCGCACTGGCCTTCGGGGCGCCCCTACAGCAGCCCGCACCGCCCGCTGGGCCAACGCCTCCACCGAACCCCTCACCCCCTGCGCCGCCGCAGATGCCGCCACGGACGCCCATGGGAGCGCCACCCCGTCCAATGGGAGCGCCACCACGTCCCATGGCCGCCGGGCCCTCCGCCCCCACCGCGTTCACATCCAGCCCAGCAGGCCCTTCCGGGCCTCCGCCGCCGGGCGTTCCGCCAGGGTCGGCTCAGGAAGCCCCTTCGCCGTCGCTCCCGCTGCTCGGAAAGCTCTCGCGCATGCGCCGGTCGCGCCCGGGACCCAGACCCGAGCCGCCCGCACCCGAGCCCCCGTCACCGGAGCTGGACCCGTCCGCCTTCGACGAGACCACGTCCTTCAAGGCCTTCGCCTCCGATGACCCGTCCCAGACCACCCGGACGGACCAGCCGCGCGTGCCGGACCCTCCTCCAGCCCCCGCCCACCACCAATCAAGCGACGAGCCCCGCTCGGCGGACCGTCCTCAAGGCCCCGACCGTCCTCAAGGCCCCCAACCGGCGGAACAGACGGCGGCGTTCGGCACGGTCGGCCCCGACCCGACCGCCACGTTCGACGCCGTCGACATGGAACAGCCCCCGGACGGCACCGAACCGACCCCCCACCTCATCCCCGGACTGGGGCACGCCGGTGACAACGGCGGACGGAGTTCGTCGCCGTTCGCGGCCCTCATGCGGATGCGCCGCCCCAGCAACCATGTGCTCGGCGTAGCGCTGTCGCTGTTCATCGGCGTCGGCGTCGGCATCGCCATCATCACGCTGGTGCTGTGGCCCCAGCTCAAGGCGGACGACGACGGGCGGCAGCCCGACAGCACGAACGCGTCCAACAACCGTCCGGTGACAACGATCCCGTCATCGTTCGCAGGGACGTGGAAGGGCACGATGGTCAACACCAACCGCAACGTCTCCTTCCCACTGGAGGTCACGTTCCAATCCGGTGGGACGACCGGGCGCGTGTTCTATCCGAAGGAGAAATGCACCGGCACGGTCGCACTGACGAGAGGCACGGAAAGCGCGCTGAAAATGTCCCTGTCGGTCGGAAAGCCGTGCACGTCCGGGGTCGTCCAGATCACCCGCCAGCCGGACGGGACGCTCCAGTACACGTGGAGCCGACCAGGCACGGCACTCGGCTACGGCGGCCGTCTGAACCGCGGCTGACCCCCGCGCCGTACCCGGAGAAGTGGCTGGCCGTACCTGGAGAAGTGGCTGTGAGTCGTGTCACGTAAGATAGCTCGGCCCCCAGCAAGCGAGCAGGGCTTATCGCGCTTCGCTCCGCCTCACCCATCCCTGGGGTCTAACCTTGGCGAGCACAGACGGCACTTTAAGGTCCATTGACCTACGGCCAGGACGAGAGGAGAACACGTGGAGACCCCCGCCTCCGCACGCGGGCGCGGTAAAAGGCGCGCCGCCGTGGCTCTCATGGCCTTCACCGCCGCACTGCCGCTGGTCGGCACCGCCACGCCGTCCGCCGCGGCCCCGCCCGCTCTGGCCGCGCTCAACGCGTACGCCGCCGATCCCGGCGACAGCAAGAAGTTCGCCAAACTGAACCAGCAGATCGAGAAGCTCGACAAGGAGTACGGCGGCGACCTGGCCAAGCTGAAGGACGTCCAGTACGCCGCGGAGAAGTCGCTCAAGAAGGCCAAGGACCTCCAGCAGGACCTCGTCGAGGCCCGCAACCTCGTGGCCCAGCTCGCCGCCACCCAGTACATGATGAACGGCGAGGACCCCACGGTCACGTTCGTGACCGACGCCAACCCGAGCGACCTTCTCAGCAACGCCACGCTGGTCAGCCACCTCTCCCAGAACAAGGCCGCGAAGGTCGGGCAGATCCAGAAGCTCGTCAACGACCAGCTCCAGGCCCGCAAGCAGGCCACGGCGAAGATGGCGGAGCTGAAGAAGGAGATCAAGGACCTGCTCGGCCGGAAGGCCAAGATCCAGTCCTTGGTCAAGAGGTACAAGCCCGAGTCGCCGAGCATCGGGATGGGCGGCATCACCCCCCGCATGCTCAAGGTCAAGAACACCATCGACCTGGAGACCGGCCCGTTCCCCGTGATCGGCTGCACGCGTCCCGGCGACCCGCAGGACCACGGCACCGGCCGCGCCTGCGACTTCATGGTGACGACCGGCGGCGCGATGGCCAGCGGCAGCGCGCAGGCCCAGGGCGACCAGGCCGCCCAGTACGCGATCTCCCACGCGAGCGCCCTCGGCATCAAGTACGTCATCTGGCGCCAGCGCATCTACGACATGCGCAGCCCCGGCTGGCGCATGATGGAGAACCGCGGCGGCACGACCGCCAACCACTACGACCACGTCCACATCTCCGTCTTCTGATCGGTCTTCCGATCCGTCTTCTGGGCGGGAGATCCACATCCGGAGTGGTGTGGTGCGTGTCACATTTGCGGGGTGTCACGTCCTGGTGGGGCTGTTTGTCCCATAGGCGTCACCGGCACCGAGACCCGAACCGGTGACCCGACCATGGGGAGTGTGACGCGATGAAGAACCACCACCGCATCGTGGTGCTCGGCGCCGGCTACACGGGCATGATGGCCGCGATCCGGCTGGCCCGCAGGACCCGCCGCACCGGCGTTGAGATCACGCTGGTCAACCCGTCGGCGCGGTTCACCGAGCGGCTGCGGATGCACCAGATCGCCGCCGGGCAGCGGCTGGCCGACCACCGGATCCCCGATCTGCTCGCCGGGACCGGCATCACCTTCGTGCTGGGCGCGGCCACCGCCATCGACCCCGAGAGCCGCACGGTCACGGTCGACGACGGCGCGACGAGTCTGGAGTACGACACCCTCGTGTACGCCCTGGGCAGTTCGACCGACACCAGCCGCGTTCCAGGCGCCGACGTCCACGCCTTCGCGCTCAACAGCCCGCAGGAGGCCGCCCGCTTCGCCACCCGTCTCGACGAGGTCGCCGCGGCCGGCGGCACGGTCACCGTCTGCGGCGCCGGCGCGACCGGCATCGAGGCGGCGACCGAGATCGCCGAGGCCCACCCCGGCCTCAACGTCACGCTGGTCGGCACCGGCGAGCCCGGCGCGATGATGGGCGCCAAGGCCCGCGCCCATCTGGGACGGTCGCTGGACCGGCTGGGCGTCACCGTCAAGGTGGGCGCGCGCGTCACGAAGGTGCTGCCCGACGCCGTCGAGCTGGAGACCGGCGAGGTCGTCCCCGCGAGCGTCTGCCTATGGACGACGGGTGTCAGCGTCTCGCCGCTGGCCGCCGACGCCGGGTTCGCCGTGGACGACCGCGGTCTGATCCTGGTCGACGCGACACTGCGGTCGGTGTCGCACCCCGACGTCCACGCCGTCGGGGACGCCGCCGCGGTCCGGCTGGCCTGGGGGCAGATCCACGGCACCTGCCAGAGCGGCATGCCCACCGCCCAGTACACCGCCGACGCGATCGCCCGGCGACTGCGCGGCAAGACGGTCAAGCCGTTCCGGTTCGGCTACTTCCACCAGCCGATCAGCCTCGGCCGCCGCGACGCCGTCATCCAGTTCACCCACGCGGACGACACCCCGCGCCGGGCCTACCTCAAGGGCCGCGCCGCCGTCCTCTACAAGGAGACCGTCAGCGGCGGCCCCGTCAAGCTTTACCGGCTCGGCAAGCGGATGAACGTCAGCGCCACCATCTCCAAGGGCGGCCGCGCCACCCGCAAGCCTGCCGATCCGTACAGGTCAGCGCACTGAAAGCATGGGCCGATGAGCGACACCGCACCCCAATCCGACGCCTATCTCGAACATCGGCGGCTGTTGTTCGGCACCGCCTACCGCATGCTCGGCAGCGTCACCGACGCCGAGGACGTGCTCCAGGACACCTGGCTGGCCTGGAACTCGGCCGACCGGGACGCGATCCGCCATCCGAAGGCCTACCTGGTGCGGACGGTGACGAACCTGTCGCTGAACCGGCTCACCTCCGCCCGGGCGACGCGCGAGACCTACGTCGGCCCCTGGCTGCCCGAGCCGCTGCTCACCTCCCCCGACGCCGCCCTGGAGACCGAGATGGCCGACACCGTCTCCACCGCGATGATGGTGGTGCTGGAGACCCTCAGCCCGGTCGAGCGCGCGGTGTTCCTGCTCCGCGAGGTCTTCGGCTACTCCCACGCGGAGATCGCCGACGCCCTCGACCGGCCTGAGCCGACCGTCCGGCAGATCGCGCACCGCGCGCGCGAGCACGTCCAGGCCCGGCGGCCCCGCTTCGACACCGACCAGGCCGAGCGCGAGAAGATCACCGAGCAGTTCATCGCGGCCTGCTCGGGCGGCGACCTGAACGCGGTCATGGAACTGCTCGCCCCGCAGGTGACCTGCTGGTCGGACGGCGGAGGCAAGATCACCGCCGCCCGCCGCCCGCTGCACGGGCCCGACCACGTCGCCCGCTGGCTGCTCGGCGTGCTGGCCAAGCCCGTCTCGACCGGAGTCACCCTGGTGCCCGCCACCATCAACGGCGAGCTCGGCGTCCTGTTCACGATCGAGGGCACGCCCGTCGGCGCGCTGACCTACGACCTGGTCGCCGGACGCCTCCAGAACGTGCGGTTCCAGGTCAACCCCGACAAGCTCAAGGGCCTGCGCCCCGGCGACGGCCCCACCATCCCCTGAAGGGCCGGGAGCCTCGCGGGCGCGTTAGTCGGCGTAGCTGGGGAGCATGTGCTCGTGGGCCTCGCGTAGCTCGTGCAGAGGGATGCTGAACAGCTCCTGCTGGTCGCCTTCCGTGCCCCGTCCCGTGACGGTCAGGGCGTCGCCGCCCGCCACGCCCAGCTGCGCGACGGGCACGCCCGCCGACTCGCACAGGGCCGCCAGGCGCGCCTCGGCGCCCGGCGTGACGACGGCCATGGCGCGGGCGACCGACTCGCTGAACAGCGCCACGAACGGATCGCCCGGCAGCGTGATCTTGGCGCCCAGGCCGCCGCGCAGGCACGACTCCACCAGCGTCTGCGACAGGCCGCCGTCCGACAGGTCGTGGACGGCGGTGACCAGCCCGTCCCGGACAGCGCTGACCAGCACCGACGCCAGCGCGGCCTCCGCCTTCAGGTCGACCAGCGGCGGCAGGCCGCCCAGGTGCCCGTAGACGACGTGCGCCCATTCCGACCCGCCGAACTCCTCCCGCGTCTCGCCGAGCAGCGCGATCGTCGCGCCGTCGGTGGTGAGCGACATTTTCACGCGGCGGCGGACGTCGTCATGGACGCCCAGGACGCCCACGACCGGCGTCGGGTTGATGGGCGTGCTGCCGGTCTGGTTGTAGAAGCTGACGTTGCCGCCGGTGACCGGGATGCCGAGGTACTGGCAGCCGTCCGCGAGGCCCTCGACCGCGCGGGCGAACTGCCACATGACGCCCGGGTCTTCCGGGGAGCCGAAATTGAGGCAGTTGGTGACGGCCAGCGGCCGGGCGCCGGTGGCGGCGACGTTACGGAACGCCTCTGACAGTGCGAGCTGAGCGCCCGCGTACGGGTCGAGACGGCTGTAGCGGCCGTTCCCGTCCAGCGACAGCGCGATGCCCAGCCCGGACTCGTCGTCGATGCGCACCACGCCCGCGTTCTCCGGCATGGCCATCACGGTGTTGCCCATAACGTAGCGGTCGTACTGGGACGTCACCCACGTCTTGCCCGCGAGGTTCGGCGACCCCGCCAGCCACAGGACGGTACGGCGCAGCTCGTCGCCATTGGACGGACGAGTGAGCCGCCCTGGCGTGTCGGACTGCATGGCCCCGAGGTCCTTCGGCGGCTCCAGCGGACGCTGGTACACCGGGCCCTCGTCGGCGGCGGTGACCGGCGGGATGTCGACGATCGTCTCGCCCCGCCACGTCATGACCAGCCGTCCCGTGTCGGTGACCGTGCCGATCACGGTCGCCGGGATCTCCCAGCGGGCGCAGATCTCCATGAAGCGGTCGGCCTTGCCTGGCTCGACCACCGCCATCATCCGCTCCTGCGACTCGCTCATGAGGATCTCCTCCGGGAGGAGCGTCTCGTCGCGGAGCGGGACGGAGTCGAGGTCGACGTGCATGCCGCCGGTGCCGGCCGCGGCCAGCTCCGTCGTCGCGCAGGACACCCCGGCCGCGCCGAGGTCCTGGATGCCGACGACGAGGTCCTCGCCGAACAGCTCCAGACAGCACTCGATCAGCAGCTTCTCCATGAACGGGTCGCCGACCTGGACGGACGGCCGCTTGCGATGCGACTCCTCGTCGAACGTCGCCGACGCGAGGACGGACGCGCCGCCGATGCCGTCCGGGCCCGTCAGCGCGCCGAAGAGGATCACCTTGTTGCCGGGGCCGGGGGCCACCGCGCGCTTGATGTCCTCGTGCTTCATCACGCCGACGCAGAGCGCGTTCACCAGCGGGTTCTGCTCGTAGCACGCGTCGAAGGACGTCTCACCGCCGATGTTGGGCAGGCCGAGCGAGTTGCCGTAGCCGCCGATGCCCGCCACCACGCCGGGCAGGACGCGCTGGGTGTCGGGGGCGTCCGCCGGGCCGAAGCGCAGCGAGTCCATGACCGCGATCGGCCGCGCGCCCATCGAGATGATGTCGCGGACGATCCCGCCCACGCCGGTCGCGGCGCCCTGGTACGGCTCCACGTACGACGGATGGTTGTGCGACTCGACCTTGAACGTCACCGCCCAGCCCTGGCCGATGTCGACCACACCGGCGTTCTCGCCCATGCCGACCAGCAGCTTGTCGGTCTTCGGCGCCTTCTCGCCGAACTGGCGCAGGTGCACCTTGGAACTCTTGTACGAGCAGTGCTCGCTCCACATCACCGAGTAGATCGCCAGCTCGGACGACGTCGGACGCCGTCCCAGGATGTTGCGGACGCGCTTGTACTCGTCCTCGTTCATCCCCAGCTCGGCGAACGGCTGCGGCCGCTCGGGGGACGCGGCGGCGATGGCGACCGTGTCCGTCCCGGGATAGGCGGGCGCCGGAGCCTCAATGGCCGGTTGCGGTCCCGTGCCTGGCCCCACGGCAGGCTGCGGTCCGGTCCCGCGGCCGCGGCCTGGGCCGATCGCGGGCTGCGGGCCGGTGCCGGGCCCGACGGCGGCCAGCGGGCCCGTGCCCGCCCCAACGGCAGGTTGCGGCCCGGTACCAGGACCAACGGCAGGTTGCGGGCCCGTTCCGAGCCCAACGGCCGGTTGCGGGCCGGTGCCCGTCCCAACGGCAGGCTGAGGCCCAGTCCCAGGCCCAACGGCGGGCTGCGGCCCGGTGCCGGGGCCGCCGATGGCGGGTTGCGGTCCAGTGCCCGGACGAACGGCGGGCTGCGGGCCCGTCCCCGTGCCAACGGCGGGCTGCGGGCCCGTCCCCGTCCCCACGGCGGGCTGCGGGCCCGTCCCTGTGCCTATGGCGGGTTGGGGGCCGGTGCCAGTGCCAACGGCAGGCTGTGGGCCCGTTCCCGTCCCGACAGAGGGCTGAGGGCCCGTGTTCCGGCCGACGGCGGGCTGCGGGCCGGTGCCCGTCCCTACGGCGGGCTGTGGGCCTGTGCCGGTGCCTATGGACGGTTGTGGGCCGGTTCCCGTTCCGGCCGCGGGTTGGGGGGCGGTGCCGGGGGCGGTGGGGTCCGCCGGTGGGGCGGGGGTCGTGAATTCGCTCACATCCGGGGTGGTGAGCGTCGGGTCCGCGAGGGTGGACGAAGGGTCGCTGGAGGCGCGTTCCTCAGCCAGGGCGCGGGCGAACTCCTGCTCAGGCCCCTGGAGGGGGGCGGCGGCGGGAGGAGCGGTCTGGGCCGCGCTGAACGCCGCCTGCACGGCCGGGTCGACCTGGATGGCCGGCCCCGGACGGACGGCCGGTTCCGGCTGGATCGGAATCCCGGACGGGTCAGCGGGCTTGGCCTCTTCGAGCATCGCCTCGAACGCCTGGGTCACCGAGGGGTCGACCGGCTGGAGCTCGGGGTCGTCGGCGTCGGACTTGAGCTCGCCGAGCCACTCCATCGAGGGCTCGTCCGAGGACTCCCGGGTCGCTCGCCCGGCGGGGGGCTGGGGCCGTTGCTCGCTCATGCGCTGACCAAACTCTTGACGATCGAGGTGAAGAAGCCGAGCCCGTCGGTGGACGGGCCGGTCAGGGACTCCACGGCGTGCTCGGGGTGGGGCATGAGCCCGACGACGTTGCCGGCCTCGTTGCAGATTCCGGCGATGTCGTCGAGGGAGCCGTTGGGGTTCAGGTCGACGTAGCGGGCGACGATCCGGCCGGAGTCGGCCAGTTCGGTCAGGGTCTCGCGGTCGGCGGTGTAGCGGCCGTCGCGGTTCTTGACCGGGATCACCAGCTCCTGCCCTTCCCGGTACTCGGTGGTCCATGCGGTGTCGGCGTTCTCGACGCGGAGCCGCTGGTCACGGCACACGAAGTGCAGGCCGGCGTTCGGCAGCAGCGCCCCTGGGAGCAGGTGCGACTCGCACAGCACCTGGAAGCCGTTGCAGATGCCGAGGACCGGGAGGCCCGCGCCCGCGGCGGCGACCAGTTCGGTCATCAGCGGGGCGAACCGCGCGATCGCTCCGGCTCGCAGGTAGTCCCCGTAGGAGAACCCGCCGGGGAGGACGACGGCGTCGACCCCCCGCAGGTCGTGGTCGCCGTGCCACAGGGCGACCGGCTCGGCGCCGGAAAGCCGCACGGCACGTGCGGCGTCCTTGTCGTCGAGCGAACCTGGGAAGGTGATGATCCCGACCCGGGCAGCGTCCATCTCTTCTGTTCCTCCGAAATGAGGGGCGGCCGGGACGGGCGGGTCGTACCGCCGATCACCCCGATGCGCGTCGATTCCCCCGCGCGCGTACCAATCTACCCGGCGCTGTGCATGAGCCTGCGGTCGAGGCGGCGGACCAGGGCCCCGTCATTCCAGGTCAGCCGCTTCCGCAGGTGGACGACGGTGCCCCTGTCGGGCGTGGAGTCGATGTCCAGATCGTCCACCAGCGCACGCATGATCTTAATGCCGCGTCCGGATTCGCTCAAAACCCCCCGCTCCTCGGGGGCCGGCCGGGGTCCGCGGCCCCGGTCCGTGATCGTGAGGGCGCAGACGCCCTCGTCCACCCTTCCGGCGACCTCGTAGTCCCCGGTCGCGCGGGCGTGCTGGACGACGTTCGTGCACGCCTCGGAGGTGGCGACAAGAACGTCGTCTACACAGTCTTCGGAAACGCCCAGCCCCCGCAGTGCGTCTCCTACGACCCGCCGGACCACCGGGATGGTCAGCGCCTCGCGCGGCAGCGAGAACGAGAACCTCATATCCACCCGGACACCTCGTGTCCGCTCCGGGCTTGCAGACCGTCCCCCGGTCCCGGAGCGTGCTCGACGACTCGACGCAGCTAACACTTCCCCGGTGGAATCTCTCGTAATCGCTACAGTCCCGGGTCTTTCAGGGGCATCTCGTTGGCACGTTCTAAGGCCGGGACCGTCTGGAACGCACCAATACCTTCCGGGGATCGAACGGCATTCCCGCCATTCTCGCCCTGAAAGGCGGGCGGTCTGAAGGGCCTGGCCTGAAGGGCCGGGCGGTCAGAGGACGCGGAGCTCGTAGGTCTCGATGACGGGGTTCGCGAGCAGCGTCTCGGCGATCTTGCCGACCCGCTCCAGCGCCGCCTCGTCGGCCTCGCCCTCCAGCTCCACCTCGAACCGCTTGCCCTGCCGGACGGCGACGACCCCGTCGAACCCCAGCTGCGGCAGTTTCCGGGCGATGGCCTGCCCTTGCGGGTCGAGGATCTCCGGCTTGAGCATGACGTCGACGACGACACGCGCCACGGTCGCCCCCTCACTGATCAGCACTTTTCCTTACGATCCTGAAGCGTACGGCACCATGGCCCATCACAGCCCACCCACATTCCGTCCTCCTCCCCCACCCGCACCCCCCGGAGCCGCCCGATGAACATCGAGGACCTGACACCGACGGAGCGTCGCCTCTGGGAGGCCTTCCCCAAGGGCGAGTCCGTCGACCTGTCGTCCGGCGACGCCGCGTACGACGACATCGGGCAGGCGGACCGCTGGGGGCACGAGCGGGTGGTCAGGGCGGAGGTGCTCGTCGCGCTGCTCGTCGGGGCGGTGGAGGCGGAGCCGGGGCAGGTCGCGGCCGTCCGGCTCGCGGGCGCCCGCGTCACCGGCTCGCTGAACCTCGGGCACGCGGACGTCAGCGTCCCGCTGGCGCTCACGAGCTGCTCGTTCGACGAGGCGCCGCATCTGTACTGGGCGAGCATGAACAGCGTCCATCTGATGCGCTGCCGCCTGCCGGGGCTGATCGCGTCCGGGACCCGGGTGGACGGGCATCTGTGGCTGGAGGGCAGCCGGATCACCGGCGGCCTGTGGCTGGACGGCGCGAACATCACCGGCATCCTGAACATGTCGGGCGTCCAGCTGAGCAATCCCGGCGGGGACGCGCTGCTCGCCGACCGGCTCACGGTCGAGGCGAACGTCTACTGCGACCAGGGGTTCACGTCGAACGGCGAGGTCCGGCTGCCAGGCGCCCGGATCGGCGGCCAGCTCATCCTGCGCGGGGCGCGGTTGCAGAACCCGTCCGGTCCCGCGCTGTACGCGAGCCGCCTGGACGTGGCCGCGAACGTCTTCTGCGACGGCGGGTTCACCGCCGAAGGCGAGGTCAGGCTGCGTGGTGCGAGCGTCGGCGGCTATCTGTCGTTCGTCGGCGCGCGGCTGTCCGCGCCGGGACGGACCGCGCTGAACGCCGACGACCTGACCGTCGAGACCGACATCTACTGCTCGGACGGCTTCACCGCCACCGGCGCCGTCAGCTTCTCAGGCGCCCGCGTCACCGGCCAGCTCAGCCTGCGCGACGCCCGGCTGCGGCACGACCAGGGGACGGCCCTCAGCCTGCAACGCGTCCAGGCGGAGGAGCTGCTGCTGCGCACCGCCGAGCCGATCCAGGGCACGGCCGACCTGTCCTACGCCCGCATCAACCTGCTGCGGGACGACGCCGCGTCCTGGCCGGAGCGCCTCCAGCTCGACGGCCTCCAGTACGAGACGCTCGAACCGCCGCTGACCGCCCGCCAGCGCCTCGACTGGCTGCGCCGCGACACCGACGGCTACGCCCCGCAGCCGTACGAGCGCCTCGCCCAGACCTACCGGTCGCTGGGCCTGGACGCCGACGGCCGCTCCGTCCTGCTCGCCAAGGCCCGCGACCGGCGCAAGACGCAGGGCCTCTCCCGCAAGATCATCGGCTTGATGCAGGACGGCCTGGTCGGCTACGGCTACCGTCCGTTCCGGGCGGCGAGCTGGCTGATCGGCCTGCTCGCGTTCGGGACGATCGTCTTCTCGCTCCACAAGCCGGACGTCCTGGACGACGGCCAGCGCCCGCATTTCAACCCGTTCTTCTACACGCTGGACCTCATCCTGCCCATCGGGACGCTCGGCCAGGAGATGGCGTTCGCCCCGAAGGGCGTCTACCAGTGGATCGCCAACTTCATCGTCGCGGCCGGGCTCGTCCTCGGCCTGACCGTCGCGGCGGGTGTGACCAGGGCACTCTCCCGCGAGTAGTCCGCGCGCGTCCGCCCGGCGGGGTGGTGTGCGTCACGTTTGCGTCAAGGACCAAGGCCGCGGGTAGGGGAGCCCATGGCGGGACTTGCATCGCGGGGTGTGAGGTCTGCCACGATGGCATATGCGGCTTTCATCCCCCACCGGGGCCGGAGGCCGTGGACATCGGCCGACCGCGCGGCGATCCCGCGTGCCGGCCCCGAACGAGGAGTGTCATCGATGACGATCGACTCCGTGCGCGGCGCGCCAGATACCCCCGAGGCCGCCGAGCCCGAGCTCGTCCAGCTGCTCACCCCCGAGGGGGAGCGCGTCGAGCATCCCGACTACCCCCTGGACCTCAGCGCCGAGGAGGTACGCGACCTCTATCGCGATCTGGTGATCGTCCGGCGGCTCGACCTGGAGTCCGTGGCGCTCACCCGGCAGGGCGAGGTGGGGCTGTGGCCGTCGCTGCTGGGCCAGGAGGCCGCGCAGATCGGGTCCGGACGGGCGCTGTCCGAGAACGACATGGTCTTCCCGACCTACCGGGAGCACGGCGTCGCCTGGTGCCGGGGCTTGGACCACCTCAACGTGATCGGGCTGTTCCGCGGCGTCAGCCACGGCGGCTGGGACCCCACCGAGCACAACTTCCACCTGTACACGGTCGTGATCGGCAGCCAGACGCTGCACGCGACCGGCTACGCGATGGGCGTCCAGCGGGACGGCGTCCTCGGCACGCCGTCGGCGGCCGCGACCATCGCGTACTTCGGCGACGGGGCGACCTCGCAGGGCGACGTGAACGAGTCGTTCGTGTTCGCGTCCGTGTTCAACGCGCCGATCGTGTTCTTCTGCCAGAACAACCAGTGGGCCATTTCCGAGCCGCTCGAAAAGCAGTCGCGGATTCCGCTCTACCGTCGCGCACAGGGTTACGGATTCCCCGGCCTCCGCGTGGACGGAAACGACGTGTTCGCCTGTCTGGCAGTAACTCGGAAGGCCCTGGAGAACGCCAGGACGGGCCAGGGCCCGACGCTCATCGAGGCGTTCACCTACCGGATGGGCGCCCACACCACGACGGACGACCCCACGCGCTACCGGCTGAAGGCCGAAGAAGAGGCGTGGAAACTCAAAGACCCGATCGAACGCGTCAAGGCGTACCTCGTGCGCAACGACCTCGCGGAGACGGCGTTCTTCGAAAAGGTCGAGGACGAGGCCAAGCAGCTGGGCAGGGAACTGCGCGAAGGATGCCTGTCGATGCCCGACCCGCGGCCGCTGGCGATGTTCGAGAACGTCTACGCGGATTCGCATCCGCTGATGACCGAGGAGCAGGAGCAGTTCGCCGCCTACCTGGCCTCCTTTGAAGGATCCAGCGAGGAGGCGAAATGACTACGCTCACCCTCGGCAAGGCCATGAACGAGGGCCTGCGCAAGGCCATGGAGAACGACCCGAAAGTCCTCGTCATGGGCGAGGACGTCGGAAAACTCGGCGGCGTATTCCGCATCACCGACGGGCTCCAGAAGGACTTCGGCGAAGAGCGCGTCATCGACACGCCGCTGGCCGAGTCCGGCATCGTCGGGACGGCGATCGGGCTGGCGCTGCGCGGCTACCGTCCGGTGGTGGAGATCCAGTTCGACGGGTTCGTGTTCCCCGCCGCCGACCAGATCATCACGCAGCTCGCGAAGATGCGGATGCGGTCGCTCGGCAAGCTGTCGCTGCCCGTCGTCATCCGGATCCCGTGGGGCGGCGGCATCGGCGCGGTGGAACACCACTCGGAGTCGCCCGAGGCGTACTTCACGCACACCGCCGGGCTGCGCGTCGTCGCGTGCTCGAACCCGGTGGACGCGTTCGCGATGATCCAGCAGTCGATCGCCTCGCCCGACCCGGTGATCTTCTTCGAGCCGAAGCGCCGGTACTGGGACAAGGCGGAGGTGGACGTCGAGTCGGCGTCCACGGACTGGGCGCCGCTGCACGAGGCCCGGATCGTCCAGCCGGGCGAGCACGCGACCGTCCTGGCGTACGGGCCGTCGGTGAAGACGTGCCTGGAGGCCGCCGCCGCGGCCGCCGAGGAGGGACGGGCGCTGGAGGTCATCGACCTGCGCTCGCTCAACCCGCTCGACATCGGCACCGTCGTCGACTCCGTGAACCGGACGGGACGCTGCGTCGTCGTCCACGAGGCGCCGGTGTTCGGCGGGTACGGCGCCGAACTGGCTGCGCGGATCACCGAGCGGTGCTTCTACCGGCTGGAGTCGCCGGTGCTGCGCGTCGGCGGGTTCTCCGCCCCGTACCCGCCGTCCCGCAACGAGGACCACTACCTGCCAGATCTCGACCGCATCCTGGACGCGGTCGACCGGACCTTCGCGTGGTGACGCCGGTGAGCCAGCCGAACATCTTCAAACTGCCGGACGTGGGCGAGGGCCTGACGGAGGCCGAGATCGTCAAGTGGCACGTCCAGCCGGGCGACACGGTGGAGATCAACCAGACCATCGTCGAGATCGAGACCGCGAAGGCGATCGTGGAGCTGCCCTGCCCGTTCGAGGGCGTGGTGAGGGAACTGCTGGTCGCCGAGGGCGCGACCGTGGACGTCGGCTCCCCCATCATCTCCGTGGGCGGCGAGGGCGGGGCGGCGACGCCCGCGCCCGAGGGTCCGGCGGAGGCCGCGGCGCCACGGGAGGAGGGCGTGCCGGTCCCGGACGAGCCGGGCATCGTGTCGCCCGAGTCGCCGCCGAAGCGCCAGCCCGTGCTCGTCGGGTACGGCGTTAAGGAGGGGGCGACGAAGCGGCGTCCGCGCAAGCAGGCGAACGGCGCACCACCACCGGCGCCGCCCGCCGCCGCCCCCGCCCAGCAGGCCGCCCCCACGCCGCCGGCGCCCTCCCCGCCGCCGCCCCCGGCACCGGCCTCGCGGACGACTCGTCCACAGCCTGTGGATAACGGGCTGCCGCTGGCGAAGCCGCCGGTCCGGAAGCTGGCGAAGGACCTCGGCGTGGACCTCGCGACGATCACCGGGTCGGGGCCGCAGGGCTCGATCACCCGCGACGACGTCCTCGCCGCGCAGTCCGGGACGGCGACGGCGGCCTCCGCGGCGGCGGTGCCCGTCCAGGCGGGGCCGCGCGAGGAGCGGGTGCTGGTCAAGGGCGTCCGCAAGGCGACCGCGGCTGCGGTGTCCGGCTCGGCGTTCACCGCGCCGCACGTCACCGAATTCCTCCAGGTGGACGTGACCCGGACGATGGAGACCGTGCAGCGCCTCCGCGAGCTGCCCGAATTCGCCGACGTGAAGGTGTCCCCGCTGCTGCTGGTCGCGCGAGCGCTGCTCACGGCCGTGGCGCGCCACCCGCAGGTGAACTCCACCTGGGCGGACGGCCCGTCCGGCGCGGAGATCGTCGTCAAGCGGTACGTGAACCTGGGGATCGCGGCGGCCACCGACCGGGGCCTGATCGTCCCGAAGGTGAAGGAGGCGCAGGACCTCGACCTGCCGGGGCTGGCCCGCGCCCTCCAGGAGCTGACGGAGAAGGCGCGGGCGGGCAAGGCGTCCCCGGCCGACCTGTCCGACGGCACGATCACGATCACGAACGTCGGCGTGTTCGGCGTGGACTCCGGGACCCCGATCATCACCCCGGGCGAGGCCGCGATCCTGGCGTTCGGCCAGATCCGCGACCTGCCGTGGGTGCACGAGGGCGAGCTGGCGATCCGGAAGGTCACGACGCTGTCGCTGTCGTTCGACCACCGGATCGTGGACGGCGAGCTGGGTTCGCGCGTCCTCCGCGATGTCGGCGCGATGCTGGAGGACCCCATCCGCATGCTGGCCTGGAGCTGATCAGACGGCCAAGAGGGCCGGAGAGCGTCAAAGAGGGCCGGAGAGCGTGTAAATAAGGCCGGTGCCGCGCGAGCGGCACCGGCCTTTTCTGGCTGCTCAGGGCCCCTTTTTCGGGCTGCTCAGGGGCGGGGCGGGTTGTCCTCGTCGTACATCTGCTCGTCCCGCCGTCTCGACGGGAACCGCGGGCCGCGCTGCTGCATCCGGGACATCATCAGCATCTGCAACGCGAACGACACCCCGCCCACGATGATCAGGATGACGCCGATGATGTGGATGTCCACCGGGTCGGTCATCGCATCCGGCTTGATCGCGAACTTGAGGATCAGCCCGAGCGTGATCGTGAAGATACTGACGCCGACACCCATGCGATGACCTCCGCCAGACGATCCGTGTTCCTGCTCTTTAACTATCCGTTCAGATCGCCGGTCACACGTCGGACGATCACCTACGCGATCGGCTACGAGACCGGGACCCTGTCGACCTTGCCGAAGGGGCCGCCGTCGAAGGCGACGGACGTGACGTTCCCGGGCGGCGCGGGCAGGTAGACGAAACCGCGGACGGGCTGCCCGACGGCAGTGCGGAACACGGCGCGGCCTGGGCCGACGTAGACGCTCGGGCCGCCCGGCGTCCTGGGGCCGACGCGGACGGCGCGGTACACGTCCTTGCCGCCCGGGACCTGGACGGAGAAGGACGTGAACACCCCGCCCGGATAGTCCGTGTGCGCGTAGGAGGCGTCCGGCGGGGTGGGTCCCGGGCCTTCGTTCACGATCTCGAACACGGCGACGATGTAGGCGCCATCGCGGTAGAACGGCTTGACGTCCAGGCGGCGTTTCGCGGCGCCGAAGCGTACGGAGCGGCTCGCGACCGTCTTGCCGTCCTGCGCCCGGAACGCCGCCGGCGAGCCGGACGAACCAGGTGCGCCGGTCGCGCCAGGCGTCGTGCCGGTCGCCGTCTGTTTGACCTGGTAGGAGATCTCGACGCGGCGGTTGCGGGCGCGGGCCCTGGCGTCGTCGGCGCCGCCCTCCTTGGCGACCGGATCCGTCCCGCCCTTGCCGTGCGCGGTGTAGGTGAAGGTGTTGCCGAGCCGCTTCTTCAGCTCCTTCAGCACGGCGTCGGCGCGCTGCCCCGACAGCTTCTGGTTCTGCGCGCCGTCGCCCTTGGCGTCGGTGTGGCCGGAGAACGTCAGCGGGCCGGTGGCCTTGGCCTTGATCTGCTGCGCGGCCTCGTCCAGGACCGCCTTGGCCCGGCTCGACGGCTTCGCCGAGCCGCCGTCGAACAGCACGTCGGCGCGCAGGTCGAGCGTCATGGTGGACGCGCTGGACGCGACGTTCTTGACCTCACTCTCGGTGAGGTCGTACAGATCCACGGGGTTTTCACCCGCCCCGGTCACGGGCGGTGTGGTCCCGCTGGACGGCGTGGTCGACGGCGTCGTCCGGGGGGACGGCGTCGTCGGGGGTGGCGACAGCGGCGACGGCGCGGACGCGGCGTACGGGTCGTAGCCGTCGGACGACCTGTATCCGTTCGGCGTCGCACCCCCGTTCGGCTGCGCGAATCCTGAAGGCGGGGAGAATCCGGGCGGAAGCGAGAACCCAGGCGGAGGCGAGAATCCAGGCGGGAGCGAGAACCCGGGAGGCGGCGTGAATCCGGGAGGCGGCGTGAAGCCGGTGGGCGGCGCGGACCCGCCGCCCGGTACCGACCCGCCGCCCGGATTCGAGCCGCCACCCGGTGCGGCGGACGAGCCGTTCGTCACCGGTATCCCGGTGAACTCGCCCGCTGTCCCCGGCGTGATCGCGGTGATCTTCTGGACGTTCTGCGGAAGCGCCGGATACTCGGCGGCCATCTCGCGGGCGGCGCCGGGCGCGAAGGCGGCGCCGCTCGTCGACCCGGTGGGCTTGTAGAGCTTGCGTCCGACCGGATCGAGCAGCTCGATCGCGAACGGGACGGACTTCGTGGTCGTGTCCAGCGACGTCACGGTGTAGTTCAGCACCGCCTTGGCGCCCCGCCGCTCGACGCCCTTGATCTCGACGCGCGCGTGCAGACCGTCCGCGCTCCCGAACCAGCCCTCCTTGGCGAACCCGGCGGCGGCGGCGCGGGACCCGGTCACGCCGACGGTCGGCGGTTCGCTCATCTCGGCCTTGTCGGCGTCGGCGCAGCCGGCGATCAGCAGGAACCCGGTAAGGGAGACGGCGAGAGGCAGAGCGCGCATCGTTCATCCGGTCAGGGGGAGGCGGACGGTCGGAGGAGGGGCGGGGCTCGAAAGGCGAGCGGCCGGGAGGGCAAACGGTCGGGAGGGGCGAATGGTCTAAGGAGGCGGGACGAAGCGGGACGAGAGGGACGCGCCAACAGTAGCGACGCGGCGGGCCCTCGCCAACACCCCGGCGAGGGCCCGCCATCACGAAATGATCAGAGGATCAGAAGGCCGCTTCGGGCAGCTCCATCACGTCCAGGCTGGTGGCCTCGGCGATGGCGCGCTCGGACGCCAGCCGCGGCAGCACGGTCTGGCAGAAGAACTGCGCGGCCGCGACCTTCCCGGTGTAGAACGCCTCGTCCGGGCCCGAGACGTCGCCGCCGCCGAGCGCGGTGAGCGCGATCTCGGCCTGGCGGCAGAGCAGCCAGCCGACGATGAGGTCGCCGAGCGCGAGCAGCAGCCGGGACGTGTTGAGCCCGATCTTGTACAGCTCCTTCGGGTTCTCCATCGAGCCGAGCGCCCACTCGATCATCGGGTCGAGGATGCCGTGGACGTCGTCCAGCGCCCGGCCGATCTGCGCCCGCTCGTTCTTAAGCCGCCCGTTGCCGGCGTCGGAGTCGGCGAACGCCCTGATCTCCCCGGCGAGCACGCTCAACGCCTCGCCGTTGTCCCGGAGGATCTTGCGGAAGAACAGGTCCTGGCCCTGGATCGCGGTGGTGCCCTCGTACAGGGTGTCGATCTTGGAGTCGCGGATGTACTGCTCGACCGGGTAGTCCTGCAGGAAGCCGGACCCGCCGAGCGTCTGCAGCGACTCGGCGCCGAGCAGCGCGTACGCCCGCTCGGACCCGAAGCCCTTCACGATCGGCAGCAGCAGGTCGTTGACCTTCTCGGCGGTCTCGTCCCTGCGGCCCTCGTACTCGGCGATCTGCACGGCGTCCTGGTAGGACGAGGTGAGCAGCACCAGCGCCCGCATGCCCTCCGCGTACGCCTTCTGCGTCATGAGGCTGCGCCGGACGTCCGGGTGGTGGGTGATCGTCACCCGCGGGGCAGACTTGTCGGTCATCTGCGTCATGTCCGCGCCCTGGACGCGCTCCTTCGCGTACTCCAGCGCGTTCAGGTAGCCGGTGGACAGCGTGGCGATGGCCTTCGTCCCGACCATCATCCGCGCGTACTCGATCACGAGGAACATCTGCTTGATGCCCTGGTGCACATCGCCGACCAGGTACCCGACCGCCGGGTGCTTCTCGCCGAAGGTCAGCTCGCACGTCGTGGAGACCTTGAGGCCCATCTTCTTCTCGACGTTCGTCACGTACGCGCCGTTGCGCTCGCCCAGCTCCCCGGTCTCCAGATCGACCAGGTACTTGGGCACGAGGAACATCGACAGCCCCTTGGTGCCGGGCCCCGCACCCTCAGGCCGCGCCAGCACCAGATGGAAGATGTTCTCCGCCATGTCGTGCTCGGCGGACGTGATGAAACGCTTGACGCCCTCGATGTGCCAGGTGCCGTCCGGCTGCTCGACGGCCTTGGCCCGGCCGGCGCCGACGTCCGACCCGGCGTCCGGCTCGGTCAGCACCATCGTGGCGCCCCACTTCCGATCGAGCGCCAGTTCGGCGAACCGCTTCTGCTCCGCCGTGCCGATGCGCCACAGGATCTGCGCGAAACCCGGACCGGACGAGAACATGTAGACCGCCGGGTTCGCGCCGAGCACCTGCTCCGCGACCGCCCAGGTCAGGGAGCGCGGGGCGCGGCTGCCGCCGAGCTCGGGCCCGAGGTCGAGCCGGTACCACTCGGCGTCCATCCAGGCCTTGAAGGACTTCTTGAAACCGTCCGGCATGGTGACGGAGCCGGTGGCGGGGTCGAAGACCGGCGGATGGCGGTCGGCGTCCTCGAAGGACGCGGCGATCGGGCCCTCGGCCAGCCGGCCGACCTCGTCGAGGACGCTGCGGGCGGTGTCCTCGTCGAAATCCTCGTACGGGCCGGAGCCGAGGAGGTCCTGGCGCCTGAACACCTCGAAGAGGTTGAACTCCAGGTCGCGGAGGTTGCTCTTGTAGTGCCCCATCCGAGCCTCCGTCTCGTCCCGCGGCGCCCGGCGGTAACCGGTCCCGCAGCCGCTGCCGTACTGGTCGGTAACACCTTCATGCTACCCGCTGGTAACCACCCTGGAACACCCTGCGGGGCTTCGATGGGAAGATCGTGTGCACGATCACACCGCGCAAGGCTCACAAGGGGAGGTGCACATGAATCACAGGGAGGCGGCGGCCCCGAGACTGACCGTCATCGGGACCGGCTACCTCGGCGCCACGCACGCCGTCTGCATGGCCGTGCTCGGCTTCGAGGTCCTCGGCGTGGACGTCGACCGGCACAAGATCGGCAGGCTGGCGTCCGGCGAGGTCCCGTTCTTCGAGCCCGGACTGCCCGAGCTGCTCACCAAGGCGCTCGACTCGGGCCGGCTCCGGTTCACCACCTCCTACGCGGAGGCCGGTGACTTCGGCGACGTCCACTTCCTCTGCGTGGGGACGCCGCAACTCCCCGGGTCGGACGCAGCCGACCTCACCTACGTCGACGCCGCCGTCCGCTCCCTGGCCCCGCTCCTGCGCCGCCGCGCCCTCATCGTCGGGAAGTCGACGGTGCCGGTCGGGACGGCGCGCCGCCTCACCGGCCTCGTCCAGGACCTCGCTCCCGCCGGCGCCGACGTCGAACTCGCCTGGAACCCGGAGTTCCTCCGCGAGGGCTTCGCCGTCGACGACACGATGCGTCCCGACCGGCTCGTGTTCGGCGTCGCGTCCGACTGGGCGTACGAACGGCTGCGGGCCGCGTTCAGGCCCGTCCTCGACCTCGGCACCCCCGTGATCCGCACGGACCTCGCCACCGCCGAGCTCGTCAAGGTCGCCGCCAACTCCTTCCTCGCCACCAAGATCTCCTACATCAACGCGATGGCCGAGGTGTGCGAGGCCGTCGGTGCCGACGTCAAGGACCTCGCCGACTCCCTCGCCCTCGACGACCGGATCGGCGGCCGGTTCCTGCGTCCCGGGCTCGGCTTCGGCGGCGGCTGCCTCCCCAAGGACATCCGCGCGTTCGCGCACCGCGCCGAGGAGATCGGCGTCGGGCAGGCCGTGTCGTTCCTCCGCCAGGTGGACGACATCAACCGGCGCCGCCGCGCCCGCACCGTCGACCTCGTCCGCGAGGTGCTCGGCGGCGACTTCGCGGGCAACCGGATCGCCGTGTGGGGCGCCGCGTTCAAGCCCAACTCCGACGACGTCCGCGACGCTCCCGCGCTGGACGTGGCCCGCACCATGCACGGCCTCGGCGGCGACGTCCGCGTCTACGACCCGGCGGCCCTCGGCAACGCCCGCCGCGTGTTCCCCGAGCTCCGGTACGGCGACAGCGCGTTCGACGTCGCCGGGGACGCCGACGTCGTCGTCCTGGCGACCGAGTGGTCGGACTTCCGGGAGGTGCGGCCCGAGGCGCTCGCGGAGGTCGTCCGGCACAAGCGGATCGTGGACGGACGGCACGCCCTGGACGCCGCGCAGTGGCGCTCTGCGGGCTGGGAGTACCGCGCGCTCGGCAGATCCTGAGCACCCTGCGGCGTCCGCGAGGTCGGCGGACCTGAGCACCCTGCGGCGCTCGCGAGGTCGGCAGATCCTGGGAGCCTGCGGCGCTCGCGAGGTCGGCAGGTCCTGAGCGTCCTGCGGCCGCCGCAGGGAATGCTCCGTGGCACGGGGCCGTTGGGGCTGGTGAGGGCCATCGGTCCCTCCCGGACGAGGTGCGTCGTACCCGGCAGGCGAAGACGACGCGTGACAGCCGTCGTCTCGCCCACCGGGAGGGTGATCATGGCCTGGATCCTCGTCATCGCCGCCGGCCTCTTCGAGGTCGCGATGGCCCTGTGCCTGAAGGGCAGCAGGGGGTTCACCGAACCGCTGCCGTCCATCGGCTTCCTCGTGTTCGCCGTGACCAGCTTCGGCCTGCTCAGCGTGGCCCTGAAGAACCTCGACGTCGGCACCGCCTACGCGGTGTGGGTCGGGATCGGCGCGGTCGGGACCGCGACGCTCGGCATGCTCGTCCTCGGCGACCAGGTCTCCGCGCTGAAGATCGCCGCGCTGGCGTTCATCCTCGTCGGCGTCGTCGGCCTCAACCTCGCGGGCGGCGGCCACTGACGGCCAGAAAGGCCGCGATTCGCAGGTCACGCCCGCGATTCGCAGGTCACGGCGGTCGCGAGGAACGTACTCTCCCGTAACAGCGTCTATGGGACGAGAGTCCCCGGACGGATGGGACAGCGCCCGGTAGTGCGCGAACACGGGAGGACGGACCTTGGTCTTCAAGAAGCTGCGGCAGGCGATGGGCATCGGCGGGCCGTCGATCGAAACGACCCTGCACGACCCGAACACCACGCCCGGCAGCGTGATCACCGGCGAGATCGCCATCATCGGCGGTCAGCACGACTCCGACATCAAGTCGGTGAACCTCGCCCTGCGCACCAGGGTCGAGATCGAGTCGGGGGACAACGAGTACACCTCGAACCTGGAGTACGCCAAGCTGCGCGTGGCCGGCGGCTTCGAGCTGGACGACGGTGCCCGGCACAGCATCCCGTTCCAGTTCAGCATCCCGTGGGAGGCGCCGCTCACCCACATGTACGGGCAGCCGCTGCGCGGTACCACGGTCGGTCTCGCGACCGAGCTGGAGGTCGCGGGCGCGATCGACCCGGGCGACCTCGACCCGATCGCGATCCACCCGCTGCCCGCGCAGGAGCGCCTCCTCGCGGCGTTCTCCAACCTCGGGTTCCAGTTCCGCAACGCCGACTGCGAGAAGGGCCGCATCTGGGGCGTGCACCAGGAGCTGCCGTTCTACCAGGAGATCGAGTTCTTCCCTCCGAGCCGGTACGCGCGCGGCATCAAGCAGCTTGAGGTGACGTTCGTGTCGTACGCGCAGTCGATGGAGGTCGTGCTGGAGCTCGACAAGCGCGGCGGCGCGTTCACCGAGGGGCACGACGCGTTCAGCCGGTTCACGGTCGACTACGCGACCGTCGAGAACACCAACTGGGAGCAGCAGCTCGACGGCTTCCTCCAGGACGCCGGACGCCGCCGCGGCTTCTTCTAGGCCCGTCCAGACGCCCGTGAAATCCCCTCCGCGATCTTGATCGCGGAGGGGATCTCCGTCTAGAAAGAGTGTCCGTGCCCCAGCCCCCCGGACTCAACGACGCCGAACAGCGCCTCTGGGCCGCGTTCCCCACCGGCGCGACGGTCGTGCTCGGCGACGACCGTCCCGCGGGGCCGTTGCCCGAGCGGATGGTGCGCGCCGAGATCATCACCCAGCTGCTGCTGGGCGCGGGCGATTCTCGTCCCGGGTCGGTGGCGGCCGTCCGGCTGCGCGGCGCCTACGTCATCGGACGGCTTGACGTCTCGGGCGGGACGGTCGAGCACGAACTGCTGCTGTCGCATTGCAGGCTCGTCGAGGAGCCCGACTTCTCCAACGCCGAGACCCGCCAGCTGCGGCTCAACAACTGCCGGATGCCGGGCTTCGACGGCGGCGGCCTCCGCGCGGACGGCTTCCTCAGCATGTCCGGGTCGAAGATCGACGGCGAGGTCCGGCTACAGCGCGGGCAGATCAGCGGCGGCCTGCGCCTCAACGGGACGACGATCACCGCGACCGCCCCGGAGAAGTGGGCGCTGTCCGGCGGCTCCCTCGTCGTGGACGTCGGCGCGTTCGTCCGGAACGCGACCATCACCGGCGGCGTGCGGCTCGTCGGGTCCCGGATGAGCGGCGGGCTGTTCATGGAGGGGACGACCCTCGTCAATACCGGCCGGATCGCCCTGGACGGGCAGAACATGGTCGTCGAGGACACCGCCGAGTTCAGCAACGGCTTCACCGCGCTCGGGACCGTCCGGCTGCGCAGCGCCCGCTTCAACGGCATCCTGTCGTTCTCCAGGTCGCGCCTCGACTCGACCGACCCCGAACGGATGGCGCTGCACGCCAGCCACATGCAGGCCGACGAGCTGCTCCTGTGGCCCGTGGAGAGGATCAAGGGCCGGGTGTCGCTGTCGTACTCCCGGATCTCGCAGATCTTGGACAATCCGTCCGTCTGGCCGGACGAGCTGTACCTGAACGGCATGACGTACGAGACGCTGCGCGGCGCCGAGTTCAAGGACCGGCTCAGCTGGGTGTCCCGCGACCCGGAGTTCCATCTCCAGCCGTACGAGCAGCTCGCCGCCTGGTACCACGGCATCGGCCACGACGACCTCGCCCGCAAGGTGCAGCTCGCCAAGCTCCGCGCCCGCCGCCGACGGCTGCACCCGGTCGCGAAGGGCTGGAACCACGTCCTGGACTGGACGGTCGGGTACGGCTACCGCCCCTGGCTGGCGTTCGCCTGGTTCGCGGCCCTCCTCGCCCTCGGGACGACCGTGTTCTCCATCGAGGAGCCGCGTCCGGTCAAGCCGGGGAACGAGCTGCCCGCCTTCCACGCCCTGATCTACACCCTCGACCTGCTGATCCCGCTCGACACGTTCGGGCAGCAGCTGTCGTACGACGCGGTGAGCTGGACCAGGTGGGTGGCGTACGCGCTGGTCACGACCGGCTGGGTACTCGCGACCGCGCTCATCGCGGGCACCGCCCGGGTACTGCGCCCGGCGTCCGGCGCGAACTGATGGGCCGCCCCGGACGTCCACACCCATAGGGGATCCACGAGGATGGGACGTCATGGGCACGTATCTGATCACGGGGGCGACCGGCGGCATCGGGACGGCGGTCGCGGAGCTGCTGCGCGAACGCGGGCACGACCTCGTCCTCACCGCCCGCTCTCCCGAGCGCCTCGGCGAGCTGGCCGGACGGCTGCGCGGCGCCGCGCACGCCCCCACGCAGGTCATCAACCCCAGTGCGGTCGCCGCGGGGCGGCGCGACGCGTCCGTCACCACGATCCCGGTCGACCTGACGGAGCCGCTCCGCATCGAGGCGTCCCTCGCCGTGGCGGGGCTTCCCGCGCGGCTGGACGGCGTCGTCCACGCGGCGGGCATGGTGCATCTCGCGCCGGTCGCCGACATGGAGGCGGACGAGTGGATCCAGCACCTGTCGGTCAACCTGGTGTCCGCGGCGGAGCTGACCCGGTTGCTGCTGCCCGCGCTGCGCGCCGCCGAAGGGCACATCGTCTTCGTCAACTCGACCGCCGGGCTGCGCGCCAACCCGGAATGGTCGGCGTACGCGGCGAGCAAGTTCGGCCTGCGCGCCCTGGCCGATTCGCTACGCGCCGAGGAGCCGTCCTTGCGCGTCACGACCGTCTACCCGGGACGGACGGCCACGGACATGCAGCGCAAGGTGCGCGCCCAGGAAGGCCACCCCTACGCCGAGGACGACTTCGCCGCACCCGCCACGGTGGCTCGCGTACTGGTGTCCGCGTTGGAGACGCCGCGTGACGCCGTAGTCTCCGACGTCACCGTCAGGCCGAACTAGAGCCCGGCACCCGCGCCGGTACCGGCACCGGCGCCCTGGCTGGTGTCGCGGCCGGTGGAGCGCCGCAGGGCCCAGGCGCCCAGCACGCCGCCGATCAGCCCGAACAGGTGCCCCTGCCAGGAGATGCCGGGATCGTTGGGGATGACGCCGAGCAGCATCGTCCCGTAGACGGCGACGACGGCGATCGCGATGCCGATGTCGATCAGCCGCCGCTCGAAGATCCCGCGCCCGACCAGGTAGCCGAAGAAGCCGAAGATCAGGATGCTGGACCCGAGCGTGTTGGCGGAGCTGGTGAACCACACCCCGAGCCCGCCGACCACGATGATGATCAGGCTCGCGACGAGGAACTTCGCGATGCCGCGCGCCGCCGCGATGAATCCGAGCACGAGGAACGGGACCGTGTTCGCCATCAGGTGCCCGAAACCGCCGTGCATGAACGGCGCGGTGAAGATGTCCGGCAGGTCGTTCACGTCCCGCGGCTGGATCCCGAACCGGTCGAACCATCCGTCGCTCGCGTAGTCGAACGTCTCCAGCACCCACATCACCGCGGTCACGGAGCCGATCAGGACCGCGGACGACAGCGCGCGGGCCCCGTGCTTGGCGAGCCCGTCGGAACGTTGCCTCTCGGGGATATAGCTCATGTCAGCCACCGTAAGTCTGGACGCCTCCCTGCGGTCAACGCGCGAAACGTCCGGAACGTGCCACTGCGGTAGGGTCCGGGGATCATGGAGGACTTCGAGTCCTGCCGGGGCCACCTGTGGTCCGTCGCGTACCGGATCCTCGGGTCGGTCGCCGACGCCGACGACGCGCTGCAGGAGACCTGGCTGCGCTGGCGGCAGGCCGACCAGGACGCCGTGCGCTCCCCCCGCGCCTACCTCACGACGACGGTCAGCCGGATCTGCTACGACACGCTGACGTCGGCGCAGGCGCGCAGGGAGGCCTACGTCGGGCAGTGGCTCCCCGAACCCGTGGTCGACGAGCCGGGCCCCGAAGAACGGGTGACGCTGGACGAGTCGGTGAGCCTGGCGCTGCTCGCCGTCCTCGAACGTCTCTCACCGGCCGAGCGGACCGCGTTCGTCCTGCACGACGTGTTCGACATGCCGTTCGGGGAGATCGCGGAGATCGTCGGGCGCAGCGCGGGCGCGGTGAGGCAGCTGGCGTCGCGGGCGCGCGGGCGCGTCCGGGAGTACGGGCCGCGGCGCACGCCTGACCGCGCGGCGCACGTCCAGGCGGTCGAGGCGTTCGCGGCCGCGGCCACCACCGGCGACCTTCCGGCGCTGGTCGCCGTGCTCGACCCCGACGTGGTGTGGCGGGCGGACGGCGGCGGCGTGGTCACCGTGGCCCTGCACCCGATCGCCGGTCCTGACCGCGTCGCCAGGCTCGTCCTGGGGATGGTCGAGCGCTGGTACGCGGGCATGTCCGCCGAGTTCCGCGACGTCAACGGCGCCCCGGGCGTCGTGATCCTGGACGGCGACGGCGCCGTCGACAGCGTGCTCGCGTTCACCGTCGCCGACGGCCGGATCACCGAGGTGGACGTCGTCCGCAACCCGGCCAAGCTCCGCCACGTCACGGTGACGTAGCTCACTCTGACAACCGCGGTCACGGCGCCGTCCCTCTTGCGGCACAACGAAAGCAGGAGGCGGACATGGACATCGTGGTCATCGGAGCCGGGTACGCGGGCCTCACGACGGCGCTGCGGCTGGACCGGGAACACAACATCACCCTCGTCAGCGCCGGAGACCACTTCACCCAGCGGATCAGGCTGCACGAGTTCGCGGCGGGACGGCCCAGCGTGACGGTCCCGCTGGCCGAGCTGACCTGGGGCACGGGCATCGACCTGGTGACGGCCCAGGTGTCCGGCGTGGACCTGGCGTCCCGGCTGGTCCTGACCGGCGACGGCCGGACGATCCCGTACGAAACACTCGTGTACGCCCTCGGCAGCCGCACCGACACAAGCACCCCGGGCGTCGCCGAACACGCCTACACCACGGAGGCGGCGGGCGCTCTGCGGGCGCGCCTGGAGTCCGGCGGCGGCGACTTGGCCGTCGTGGGCGGCGGCCTGACCGGCATCGAGCTCGCCACCGAACTGGCCGAGACCTATCCCGCCTGGCGCGTGTCCCTCGTGACCCGGACCGAGCCCGGCGGAGGGCTCTCCGCCCGCGGACGCGCCCGCGTCGCCAAGGCGATGACCAGGCTCAACATCACCGGGCACCCGAACACGCGCGTCGAAGCCGTCGAACCGGGACGGCTCCGCACCGACCGCGGGGACATCCCGGCGGACGCCGTCGTCTGGGCGGGCTCGTTCACCGTCCCGGCGGTGGCCGCGGAGGCGGGACTCGCCGTCGACGACCGGGGCCGTGCACGCGTGGACGGGACGCTCCGATCGATCTCCCACCCCGACGTCTACGTCGTCGGCGACGCCGCCGCGGTCGAGATCCCCGGCGCCGGAACGTCCCGGATGTCGTGCGCGGTGGGGATGCCGATCGGTGCTCACGCCGCCGACGTCATCAACGCGCGGGCGGCGGGCCGCGAGCCGAAGCCGTTCCGGTTCAGGTACTTCATCCAGTGCGTCAGCCTGGGCCGCCGCGACGGGGTGATCCAGGCGGTCCGGCGGGACGATTCACCGCTCGGCCTGATCCTCGGCGGCCGCACCGCCGCGTTCGTCAAGGAGGCCGTCTGCCGCTTCACGCTGCGCTCCCTGCGCCTGGAGCGCCGCCGTCCCGGCACCTACCTGTGGCCAAAGGGCCGCCGCCTCAAGACGAAGAGCACAGCCGAGGCGGGCTAGGCGGCGGACGCGGACTCAGACCCGGCGGCGGACGCGGCTCGGACGCCTGCGCGGGCGCGTGCCTAGGCGGCGGAGGCGTGTTCGGGCTCGGACGCGTCCCCACGGACGACGATGACGGGGAGGGGGCGCCGCGCGGGGGCGTCGGCCGTCCGGCGGAGGTAGCGGCGCTCCTCGGGCGTCGTCCCGCCCCAGATGCCGTCGGGCTCGCCGACCCGCAGCGCCCACACCAGGCACTCGGCCTGCACCGGGCAGTTCGCGCAGATCGCCTTGGCGGCGTCCTCCTGCGCCTTCAGCACCGCCGCCGAGTAGCCGATCGGGAAGAACAGATCGGGATCGGCGCCGCGGCAGATGGCGTGGTCGCTCCAGTGTTCCTCGTTCTCGTTGTTGTGCATCGGATCTCCCTGCGCGGCGACGAGACCACCGGCAGTTCGGCTCGTCGAGGTGGTCTCCACTCAACGTAGTACTACAACATGTAGTACTACAAGACGTTCGTGAACGTTGCAAGTTAGCGCCCGGATAGCCTGTGAGGCGTGCAGCGTGATCAAGAAGTGACCTTCCGCGAGGCGACGGCGGACGATCTGCCCCAGATCGTCCGACTACTCGCCGACGATCCCCTGGGATCCACCCGCGAAACACCAGGGGACGAGATTCCGGACGCGTACGTCACAGCCTTCACCGCGATCGAGAAAGACCCGAACAACACGCTGATCGTCGCCGAGGTCGCCGGCGAGGTCGCCGGAACGCTGCAGCTGACCTTCATCCCCGGCCTCACCTACACCGGAAGCGAGCGCGCCCAGATCGAAGGCGTCCGCATCGCCGCCTCGCAGCGCGGCCGCGGCCTCGGCCAGCTCATGATCGACTGGGCCATCGACCAGGCCCGCGACCGCGGCTGCCGCGTCGTCCAGCTCACCACCGACCGGCAGCGCCCGGACGCCATCCGCTTTTACCAGAAGATCGGCTTCCGCCCGTCCCACATGGGCATGAAATACCACCTCGCGTAGGTTCAGTGCCGGCCCGTGAGGAGGTTCGCGGCGAAGCCGAGGAACGCGACGCCGCTCACCCGTTCCAGCCAGCGCCGGAAACGGGGGCTCCGCAGCCGCTCCCCCAGCGCCGCGGCGGCTCCGGACACGAACCAGTACCAGAGCGCCAGTTCCACCAGGTCGATCCCGGTGAAGAGCAGCGTCGTCGACCACAGCGGCGCGCCAGGCGGGATGAACTGCGGAATCAGGCTCATGTAGAAGACCCCGGCCTTGGGGTTGAGGAGATTGGTCGCCACCCCGGCCCGGTAGGCCGCCCATCGACCCTGCGTTATCGGGGGTTCGACGTCCACCTGCGCCTGCGGCGACGCGCGGTCACGCCATGAACGCCAGAGGGCGGAGGTCCCGAGCCAGATCAGGTAGACGGCGCCGGCGATGCGCAGGGCGTCGTAGGCGAGCCGGGAGGCGGCCAGGAGCGCGGACAGGCCCGCCGCGGTCGCGATCCCCCACCCCAGACAGCCGGTGAGGATTCCCAGCGCGGCGGCGACCCCGGCCGCCTTGCCGTGGGTGGCCGACGCCCGGAACACCAGAAGAGTGTCCAGGCCCGGCGTGATGTTGATGAGCGCGGCGACGCCGGCGAACAGCAGTGCAGCAGTGATCATTTGTACCGGCCACGCTACGCGCCGCCCTCCCGACGATCAACCGGGTTCACCGGGACCAGGTCCACTCGGCGTTGGGGAACATCCGGTACTTCAGCAGGCGGTCCAGCCGCTCGGCCGCCACCGTGGCATCGCCGCACGGCGACAGGAACCCGCCGCGCCCCTTGCCCGCCTCGAAGTAGCCCCACGTGCCACCCGGCGTCGCCCGCACGGTCACCACGGCGCCGACGTCGTCCGCCGCCCCGCTCGCGTAGACCCACAGCAACGGCACCGGGAACCCGAACTCCGGCTTCTCGTACAGCTCCACGCATCGCCAGCCGTTCGGCTTCAGCGCGACCGACAGCAGTTCCAGGTTCCGCACGGCGATCTCGTCGCCCAGGACCGTCCGCCAGCACAGGACGGTCCGCCATCGTCCGACCACCCGGCGCGCAGCCGCGAGCACCGTCATATCACCCACACCACGCCTCCGGTCCGCGCGTCGCGCCTGCCTTCGACGACCACGCCGAGCTGCAGGTACTCGACCCGACCGCTCATCGAGACCGCGACCCGCCGCACCTCGCCCCGCGTCCCCGGCGCGCCCTCCTCAAGCCCCCGCCGCACATGCCGAATCGCCGCGTCCCGATCCTCGGTCACCCCGCAGGCCCCCTCGGCCACGTCCCACGCATAGAGCGGCGGCCCGCTCGTTCCATTCAGGTTCATGACCAGCCCTTCCGCATGTGGCGAAGCAGTCACCGTCGGTGACAGTTCAGTCGTACGCCGTGCCCGCGGACGCTTGAACGCCGTTCTCGGGACGTCCAGGACGTTTTCGAGCTACCGTGAAAAACGTCCTGACCGTCCCGTGAGAAAGGGTGCCGTTGTGGTGAACGAAGCACTACGACAGGCAATGACCGGTGCGAGACTGACAGAGCAGGAACTCGCCGAAGCATGTCAAGTGGACGTCAAGACAGTGGCCCGGTGGATAGCCGACGAAGGTCGCACGCCGCACCCCCGTCACCGCTGGGCAGCCTCGGACGCGTTGGGAGTTGATGAGGGCATGTTGTGGCCCGATGCCATCCGCAAGAACCTGAAGACCGGACCGGACCGCGAGATCATCGCGGTGTATCCCTACCGGTCCGCCTGCCCCAAATCCGTCTGGCGTCGTCTCATCGGCGACGCGGGCAAGGAACTGACCTTCGCCGGCTACACGAACTACTTCCTGTGGCTGGAGATCCCCAACCTCCGGACCACCCTTCGCCGCAAGGCCGAACGCGGCTGCCGGGTCAGGTTCTTGATCGGGGATCCCGACAGCGACACCACGCGCCACCGCGAGGAACTGGAATCCGTACCGCTGACCGTGAGCACCCGGATCAGGATCACCATGGACGAGCTCTCCAAGATCGCGAACGTATCGGGAGTGGAGGCTCGCTACGGTGACGAGCACATCGCCATGAGCATCTTCGTCTTCGACGACGAGATGCTCGTGACACCGCACCTCGCCTACCTCGTGGGACACGACTCGCCGATGCTCCACATCCAGCGCCAGCAGGAAGACGGCCTGTACGACCGGTTCGCCCACCACGTCGCCGGGCTCTGGGACAGCGGACGCCCCATCGCGGAACTCACCTCCCACACCGGCACAACGTCACCTGATCGAGCGGGCGCGGCTCAGCGCTGGGTCGGAGACCCGTGATGCCCTGGCCAGGGTGGAGCAGCTCGTGGCAACTCCCATGCCCGACCGTCCGGGATCGGCGAGCGGGCCGTTGGCCGGGGCAGGCGCCTTTACTGCTGGATCTGTCCGTGACCGCGACGGCGGCCCGGGTGAGCTATCGCGGCGGGCATGAAGTGGGGTCGGTTAGGCGCGGAGGATGGATTGGACGACTGTGGGGGTGTCGGTGAGGTCTGGGAGGACGACCTCGGCGCCGGAGAGGCGGAGGGTGGAGGCGGGGGTGGCGCCGGTTGCGACGGCGACTACGTGGGCGCCGCCTTCGTGGCCCGCGCGGACGTCGTGCGGGGTGTCGCCGATTAGGACGGTGTTCGATGCGGTGAAGTCCTCGTTGTATTTGGACGTCGCGCGCTGTTGGGCAAGTTTCACCAGGGGTGGGCGTTCGATGCCGTCCATGCCGTAGGCGCCGACTTCGAGGTCGAAGAAGTCGATGAGTGCGAATGCCGTGAGTTTGCACACGGCGATCGGGCGCATGTTTCCGGTGAGGGCCGACTGGATGACGCCGGGGTTGGTGGCCAGGGTCTTCAGGGCGGCGCGGGCGCCGGGCAGGACGTGGCCACGCTCCGCGAATTCGTTTTGACGGACGGTGAATGCGTCCGCGAGGGCATTCGTGAATGACGCCATCAGGTCGCGCGTGGGTTCGATACCGTTGTGGCGGAGGGTCTCGGTGGTGATGGCGAGGTCCGTGCGTCCGGCCATGTCGGCGACCTTCTCGGGCGGACGGCCGATGAGCCGCTGGAACACCGTTCCGTAGATCTCGGAGCTGAGCCCGCCGGCGTTGATGAGGGTGTGGTCGATGTCCCAGAGAACCAGTGTGCGCACCCCACGCATGCTAGGCGGAAGCGGCTGACCACAAGATTTCTGTCGTTGTTCACCTTGGCGTGGAATGCTTGTCAACTGGGTGTGCGCCGCCGTTGCCGACGTCCTTTGAGGAGCTGAGCGTGGCCGAGAGGCATCTGGAGATCGAGCAGAAGTACGACGCCGTCGCCGGTTTCGTCCTGCCGGAGCTGGACGGGCTGCCGGGTGTGGCATCCGTCACGGAGCCCGAGGCCCATGAATTGCACGCCGCGTATTTCGACACCGCCGATCTGCGGCTCGCGGCGCACGGAATCACACTGCGGCGGCGCCGGGGCGGGACGGACGCGGGCTGGCACCTGAAGATGCCCGCCGGGCCGGACAGCAGGCAGGAGTTGCGGGCGCCGCTGGGGCGGCCGCTGGTGGTCCCGGCGCGGCTGGCGGGGCTGGTCGCGGCGTACACGCGGGGCGCTGAGCTGCGTCCGGTCGCGACGCTGGAGACCGCGCGGACGGTGGTCCGGCTGCTCGACGCGGACGGGACGGAGCTGGCGGAGGTCGCCGACGACCTGGTGACGGGCCGCGCCGAACGGGACGGCGAGCGCGAGCCGGATGGGGAGCGGGAGCCGGACGGCGCGCGGGAGCCGGTGCGGTGGCGTGAGGTCGAGGTTGAGCTCGGCGCCGGGCCGCCTGACCTGCTGAAGGCGGCGGGCAAGCGGCTGCGGAAGAGCGGCGCGCGGAAGGCGAAGTCGTCGTCGAAGCTGGGGCGGCTGCTGGGGGACGCGGTCGTGCCGTCGGAGGCCGCGGCGGCGCGGGGCGCGGCGCGGTCGTGGATCGCGGCCGCGACGTGCAACGGGAAGGCCCCGGCGGTGACGACCGGGGAGGTCGTGCTGGCCTATCTCGCGGACCAGGTCACGGCGGTCCTGGCGTTCGACCCGAAGGCGCGGCTGGGCGAGGACGACGCCGTCCACCGGATGCGGGTGGCGGTGCGGCGGTTGCGGAGCGCGCTGCGCAGCTACCGGCCGGTTCTGGACGCGGAGCGGACGGTCCCGCTGGGCCCGGAGCTGCGCTGGCTGGCCGCGGTCCTAGGCGAGGTGCGCGACCGTGAGGTGCTGCGGATGCGTTTCGCGAAGGCGCCGCAGTTCCTGCTGGACGATCTGGAAAGGCAGGAGCGGGCCGCTTATCGGCGACTGAACGCGAACCTCAAAGATGCACGGTATTTCGCTCTGCTCGATGAACTCGACCGGCTGGTGACCGATCCGCCTTTGGCGCGGACCGGCGAGAAGAAGGCGCGCAAGGAATTGCCGATCCTGGTCACGCGGGCGTGGGATCGGATGGCCAAGGATTACGCGTCGATCCAGACGGCGGACGATCCGGCCGTCGCACGGCACGAGACGCGGAAGGCGGCCAAGCGGGCGCGCTACGCGGCGGAGCTGGCGGTTCCGGTGCTGGGTGTGGCGGCGAAGCGGCTGGTCAAGGACGCCAAACGCATCCAGGAGGTCCTCGGCGAGTACCAGGACGGTGTCATCGCCATGGAGCATCTTGAGGCGGCCGCGAAACGCACGCGGGTTCCGGAGGAGGCGTTCACGCTGGGCGTCCTGTACGGGCGGGAGGAATGCGAAGCGCAGGCGGCCAGGGAACGGCTTCCGACCACCTGGTCACAGACGCTGGGGCCGTCCTTCTAGAGGGTGTGGCGTTCCAGTGCCGCCATTGAGTTGTCGGCCAGGTGCGCCACCCAGAATTCCGCCTTGCGCAGGCTCGGGTCGTCAGGGACCTTCTCTCCCATTTCCTTGCACAGGCCGGTGACGAGTTCGGAGACGACCTCGCCGTGGGTGCACACGATGGTCGGGACGCCGTCCGCGATCAGGGACAGGAGCCGTTCGACGGAACGTTCCGGGCTGGTGGCGCCGACGGTGAACGCCGCCTCGGTGGTGATGGACCCGCGGACGAGCCGCGCGTACGGCAGGACGGTCGCCAGGCAGCGCGCCGTCGCGGAGCTGATCAGCCGGGCCGGGCCGTAGGCGTGCAGGAGGCCGGTGAGCCCGGCGGCCTCGGCACGCCCGGCGGCGTCCAGCGGGCGCAGCTCGTCGGCCTCCCGCCAGTCGACCTTCTCCCCGGCCGACGCGTGCCGCAGGATCACGAGCGGCGCGGTGTCCCTGGGGCCGCGCAGGAACTCGCGGAGCAGGTCGACGTCATGGCCGTAGGTCAGCCTGGCCTCGGCCTCGGTGGGCTGGAGCCAGACGAGCTCGTCCACCTCGTGGTTCGCGGTGAACGCGCTCCCGGCGACGGGCCTGGCCGCCCAGTAGTCGACCTGCTTGGTCCGGCCGCGGACGGGATACGTGCTGGCCGGCAGGCGGCGGCCGAGGCGGGGCACGATGCCCGTCTCCTCCTCGGTCTCGCGGACGGCGGCCCGCAGCAGGTGCTCGCCCTTGTCGATCTTCCCCTTGGGGAACGACCAGTCGTCGTAGCGGGGACGGTGGACCACCGCGACCTCGACGCCCTCCCGGCCGGAGGCGTCGCGCCAGAGCAGGGTGCCGGCGGCCCGGACGGCTACCGGCGGCGCCACCCCACACCCCCCGGGGCACACGCACGGGTCGTCATTGGGAATCGACCGTCCTCCACCGGCGGGTCTTCACGAGGTGGGTCTGGATGTCCTGCATGGCCTCGCCCGGGTCGGCCGTGAGCCGCGTCCAGGCGCCGTCGCCGGCGAGGGCCCACGCGTCGGTGCCGTCGTCCATGGCGCGGTCGAGGAGGTCGAGGAGGCCGTCGCGGTGGGCGCGGTCGGTGACGGAGACGAGGGCCTCGACGCGGCGGTCCAGGTTGCGGTGCATGAGGTCGGCGCTGCCGATCCACACCTCGGGCTCGCCGCCGTTCTCGAACGCGAACACCCGGGAGTGCTCAAGGAACCGGCCGAGGACGCTCCGCACCCTGATCACGTCCGACAGTCCGGGCACGCCGGGACGCAGCGCGCAGATGCCGCGGACCCAGACGTCCACCGGCACCCCGGCGCGCGACGCCCGGTACAGCGCGTCGATGATCACCTCGTCGACGAGGGAGTTGCACTTGATCCGGATGCGGGCGGGATGCCCGGCCCGGCGGTTCTCGATCTCGTGCTCGATCCGCTGGACGAGCCCGGACCGCAGGCTGTTCGGCGCGACCAGCAGCCGGTGGTAGGAGCCCTGCCGGGAGTAGCCGGTGAGGTGGTTGAACAGGGCGCTGACGTCCTCGCCGACCTCCGGGTTGGCGGTGAGCAGGCCGAAGTCCTCGTACAGGCGGGCGGTCTTCGGGTGGTAGTTGCCGGTGCCGATGTGGCAGTAGCGCCGTAGCTGGCCCTCCGCGTCCTGCCGGACGATCAGCGCCAGCTTGCAGTGCGTCTTCAGCCCGACGAACCCGTACACGACGTGGCAGCCGGCCGTCTCCAGCTTCCGCGCCCACGCGATGTTGGCGCGCTCGTCGAAGCGGGCCTTCAGCTCGACGACGACCACGACCTGCTTGCCCGCCTCGGCGGCGGCCATCAGCGCGTCGACGATCGGGGAGTCGCCGCTCGTCCGGTACAGCGTCTGCTTGATCGCGAGGACGCGCGGGTCGGTCGCGGCGTCCTCGATCAGCCGCTGGACGGTCGTGGTGAACGAGTCGTAGGGGTGGTGGAGGAGCACGTCCCGTTCACGGATGGCGCTGAAGATGCTCGCATCCGCCGGCAGTGCCTCCTTGGACGGGACGAAAGGGGGATATTTCAGCTCCGGCCGGTCGAGGTCGGCGATGGACGCGAGTCCGCCGAGATCGAGCGGGCCGACGACGCTGTAGATCTGGCCCTCGTCCACGGCCAGCTCGGTGGTCAGCAGTTCGAGCACGCCGCTGGAGATCGACTCCTCGACCTCAAGCCGGACGACCGGGCCGAACCGGCGGCGCAGCAGTTCCCGTTCGAGGGCCTGGAGGAGGCCCTCGCTGATGTCGTCGTCGATCTCCAGGTCCTGGTTGCGGGTGACGCGGAACGCGTGGTGCTCGACGACCTCCATCCCGGTGAACAGCTGGCCGAGGTGGGCGGCGATGACGTCCTCCAGCGGCGTGAACCGGTCCGGGGACGCCTCGATGAACCGGGGCAGCAGCGGGGGGACCTTGACGCGCGCGAACAGCGTGGCGTCCGTCTCCGGGTCGCGGACGATCACCGCGAGGTTGAGCGAGAGGCCCGAGATGTACGGGAACGGGTGCGCGGAGTCGACGACGAGCGGGGTGAGGACGGGGTAGATCCGGTCGCGGAACAGCCGCCGCAGCCGCTCCTGCTCGGTCTCGGCCAGCTCGTCCCAGCGCAGGATGTCGATGCCCTCGTCGCTGAGCGCGGGCCGGAGGTCGTCGCGGAAGCAGGCGGCGTGCCGGTCCATCAGCTCGTGCGCGACCTCGCCGGTGCGTTCGAGCACCTCGCGGGGCTGCCGGCCGCTGGCGGACTGGACGGCGAGCCCGGTCGCCATCCGGCGGGCGAGGCCCGCGACGCGGACCATGAAGAACTCGTCCAGGTTGCTGGTGAAGATCGACAGGAACCGGACGCGTTCGAGCAGCGGCAGTGCCGGATCCTCGGCCAGCTCCAGGACGCGCTGATTGAACCGGAGCCAGCTCTCCTCGCGATCGAGGAAGCGGTCCTCCGGCAACGCCTCGGCATGATGAGGGATATGTCCTGGATTGACGGTCATGCGGTGATTTTCCCTGAGCAAAGTGAACGACAGTAGAACTCGGTCGATTAGCTGAAGTATCAGACACTCCGATGATCCCCCTGGTTCCCGGGGTCATAACACGGACCGCCCGACCCCCTGAGCAGCCTGGCTACCTACCGGACGGCCTCGGCTACGTACCGGGGGCCACGGCTACGTTCCGGGACGCCTTGGCTACGTTCCTGACGGCCTCGGCTACGTTCCGGAGTGGCCGGTGACCAAGCGGTGGCCCAGGTGGCGCTTCAGGTCGTCGACGAACGTCTGGGTGAGCGGCGGCCAGTTCCAGAAGCGCAGGCCCAGCTGGGCGAACGCGCAGGGCACGGGCCATTGCCAGGCGTTGAGGGCCGTCCGGGCGGTGCAGCGGGCGCAGACCAGCGAGTCCGGGCCGCCCTCCAGCCACTCCTCCACCTCGGGCAGGACGGTCTCGAACGGCAGCCACGCGGCGCAGTGCGGGCAGGTCACGCGGTCGTCCTCGCGGATGTTGCCGTAGAAGGCGGTCCGGCCGACGTCGACCTCCAGGCCGTTCGGCCACACGTCGGGGAATCCGCCAAGGGCGGCGGGGTCGACAGGGTCGGCGGTCACGATCGTCGAGGCGCAGGGGCCCGGAGCGTACCCGCCGGGGACGTCGCCGAGCACGCAGTCGGTCCGTTCGGCGACCACCACCCCGGCGCCGACGAGCCGGCCGAGGACAGCGCGGGCTAGGTCGGGCGCGTCTCCGGGATGGGCGTCCACGTCCGCGACCCACCGGCTCCGCTCCCCCACAGGCCCTCACACTACGCCGCACAAGGTGGCCGTGGGGGAGCACCGAACTCTCTACGAAGAGGGCTTCACTGTGGGAGGCACCGTTGGTAGACCGAGAACCGTGACCCATCAGGAGCCTTTTCCGCAGTCCACTACCACGGTGTTCTGGCCGCGATGCTCAGCCGTCCACGGATGCATGGGACGCGCCGTCGATGGGTCGGGCGGTTGTCCCGCCCATCTGTCGCCAGACGACTTCGGACGGTTCGTGGACTCGCTCCGTCCGGGCGCAGACGTCGACCTGCGCGGCGTCACCGTCCCTGCGTGGCTGCTGGACGCCGTGTTGGACGCCCTGACCGGCCCCGACGGGCGACCCCACCTGGGCCGTACCCGCTTCGACCGCGCGGTGCTCCCGTCGGACGCGGCACTGCGCGGCTTCTGCGTGGAAGGCGACAGCTCGTTCGACGGCGCCTGCTTCCTCGGCGGCGCCTCGTTCTACGACGCGCGGTTCTTCGGCAACGTCTCGTTCCGCGGAGCGCGCTTCGGACGCAACGTCTCCTTCCACGCGGCACGCTTCCACCGGCACGCGTCCTTTGAGGAGGCCGTCTTCGCCGAGGACGCGCTGTTCGGGGAGGCGGGCTGGCTCGCCGACGCCTCGTTCCGGCACACGGTGTTCATGGGCGCGGCCTGCTTCGACCGCGCCAGGTTCGGACGGGACGCGGCGATGCAGGCGGCGTGCTTCGGCGGGGCGGTCTCGTTCAAACGCGTCCAGGTCACCCGGCACGCCCGGTTCGAGCGGACGAAGTTCCGCTGCGGCGCGTGGCTCGGGCCGCTGGTCGCGGGCGGCCGGATCGGGCTCGCGGACTCCACCGCGCACGGCGGGCTCCGCGTCCACGCGGCGGCGCGGTACGTCACCGCGCGGGGGGCGACCGTCCACGGGGAGGCCGATTTCCGGCTGCGGCACACCGAGCTCGACCTGGAGGACGCCGACTTCGACGGGACGCTGTGCATCCGCTCCCTGGCGCATCGCATCCAGGGGCTCGCCGAGCCGTCCTGGCCGGGACGGGGATCCGTCCGGCTGACGTCGCTGCGCCGGGTCGACGCGAAGCGGATCCAGCTGATCGACGTCGACCTGAGCGGCTGCGGATTCCTCGGCCTGCGGCGCCCGGACACGCTGCGCATCACCGGCGACTGCACGTTCGCGACGGCGCCCCGCCGCCGGTCGTGGGCGCGCCGCGGCCCGGGACGCGCCGTCCTCGCCGACGACCTCGACCACGCCGCCGCCGACACGGGCACGGCCCGCGGTGACGACCCGCTGGCCGCGCTGTACTGCGACCTGGCCCGCGCCAGCGCCGACTCCGGCCACCGCCGCCTCGCCAGGGACTTCCGCTACAGCGCGCTGGAGAGGCGCCGTCGCAGCGAACCGGCGCCGTGGCGGCGCTGGGGCCTGCACCTGCTCTGGATCACCTGCGGTTACGGCCTCAAGGGGGGCCGCGCCGTCGCCTGGCTCGCCATCATCGTCGCGCTCGTCTGCTCCGGCGCGACGCTCCTGCACCACGACAATCGCCATGAAGCCGTCCGCGTGATCCACCTGGACGGCGACAACACATAACCGCCTCGTGATCTGGCGGCGACGCCGTCCGAAGGGCCCCGGCAAAAGGGCGGCGTCCCCGTTTTGTCAGACCCTTGGGTAATCATTCTTGTTATGAGCAGAGACACCCATCCGGGGGTGCAGTGCCCGCACTGCCAATCGCATCTCGCGCTCGTCCCCGTGCCCGGAAACTCCGCCGCCGCACCGGTTCCCGTCCTGCCGCCCGTCCTCAAGGAGGAATGGCAGCCGCCGCCCGTCGCCGAAGTCCTCGCGGTTTACGCCGGACGCGCCAAGGACTCCGCGACCGCCAGCCGCGGCGCCGCCAAGGTCAGGGATAGCCTCAACCGTGCCAGGGCTGCCGCCGCGCAGCGCAGGGCCGCTCAGAAAACCGCCCGCCGAACTCCCAAAAGCGCCTGATCACATATAGACCACTAACGCCCGCGGTAGCGAAGCGCTCACAGAAGGGACGGCGCTGACCTGCGTGCGCCGTCCCTTCCGGTCGGGGTCTTCTCAGCGCGGGGGCGTGTCCGTCCATTCCGCCGTGAGGGCGACCTCGGAGCTCATCGTCCGCCCGGCGGGGACGTCCGAGCCGGGCGCGGGCCTCAGCATGACGGTGCCGCCGGCCAGCGCCGCCCCGGTGGTCAGATCGATGATCATCTGGTCGCGGATCACGCCGCCGGGCGTCTTCTTGTCCACGGCGATGGCGGCGCCGGTCCGGCCCTGCGGGTCCTTGATCTGACCGATCGACTTCACCGCCGGGAGCCCGGCCAGCATCCGGAATCCGGCCGCCCGCACCTCGGGCCGCACGGGCATGGCCAGCACCATTCCGCGTGTCACCTCGTAGAGCCAGTCGCCGGCGTCCATCGGCCGGTCGGACTCGGTGTCGTGCCCCTCGTACCACCGCATCAGCTCGGCCTTGAGCCGCTTCGGGTCGGACGGCAGCGCCCGCAGCTGCTTCATCGTCACGTTCCGGCCGAGCCAGAACACCGTGTCGCCGCCGGTCAGCGGCGAGGCCCAGGACTGCGGCGACGCGGGCGCGAGCTTCCATCGAGCCGGCTTGGTGATCTTGCTGCCCGGGCCGATGGGCACCCTGACCTCGAACGTGTCCGGCGACCCGGCGCGGCGCCAGGCGGCCTCGTCCGCGGGCGTGGTGGGCTTCGCCCCGAGGTACTGGTCGCGTCCGTGCACCTTGCCGTTCGGGCGGCTCGGCGTCCAGGCCTCGTACTTGCTCCTGGCCGTGACGCTGTAGCGGGCCCCGGCCTTCCCCACCGTGTGCGTGCTGGATCCGATCGACACCGTGTGCCAGTAGGCGCGCATCGTGTCGGGCCGTCCGTCCGCCTTCTGCGCGGCGGTGAGCAGGACGGTCTTCGCGTCGAGCGTCCACTCGGTGTCGCCGCCGGCGCGGGGCGGCTCCGGCCCGTCCTCGCCGGACGGGACGAGCACCACCGCGGCCAGCGCCCCGGCCGCCACCGTCCCCGCGAGCCCGGCGCCCCACACCGGACGGAAGCGCCGCCTCCGCGCCGGCACCGACACGGGCACCGGCACGGGCGGCAGCATGGGCGGCGACACGGGCGGCGACACGGGCGGCTCGGGCGCGGTGGCCATGGCGCGCGCCAGTTCCGCTCGGCGGACGTGCTCGTCGACGGGCGCGTCGGGGTCGTATTCGGCGGGCCGGGCGTCCCGCAGGGTCCGCAGCACGTCGTTCATGACATCTCCTCAGTGATGGTCTTCACCTGCCGGCGCGTCCCCGCCGGGCTCGCCTTCGCCGCCTGCCCCGCGGCCGGAGGCGGTTCGGCGCTCTCCGCGGCGCTGGCGAGGCGGCGTCGCGCGCGGTGCAGGCGCACCCGCAGGGCCGCGGGCGAGCAGCCGACGACGCGGGCGGCGTCGCGCGGCGTCAGCCCCTGCCAGGCGACGAGGATCAGGATCTCCCTGTCGCCGTCCGGCAGCGCCGCCATCGCGCGGAGGACGGCGAGGCGTTCCGCCACGTCCTCGGCGATGTCGCCGGCGGGACGCGCCGTCCACCGCGCCAGTTCGGTGGCGAACGACTCGCGCCGCACCTCCGCGCGGTGTCCGCCGCGCAGCACGTTCCGCGCGACGCCCAGCAGCCACGGCAGCGCCGGGTCGGGGACGTCGGCGAGCCGCCGCCACGCGACGGCGAACGTCTCGCTCACCACCTCGTCCGCGACCTGCCGTCCGGCGCGGCTGGCGGCGTACGCCCACACGCGCTGGCGGCACTCGTCGTAGATCGCGGTGAAGCGTCGTTCGTCGTGAGCCTCGTCTGCCACCGCCTGCTTCTCCGTCCGTCCGGGGTCCGGGTCTTGCGCGTCACCAGGTAGTGGCCCCGGGAGGCCCATCGTTACGCACGGACCGGGAGCGACGAACGAGACGACTACCGCGCCGGCAACAAAGGCCCTCCTTTCGGGAGGAACATCACCGTTCGGTGTGCGTTGCAGCGGCCCGGTGCCTTTAACATTTGCCCGACTGCAAGCGACGACTCCCCAAGGGAGCTGAGAGATGTCCGCGATGCACAGTCGCGGCGCCGAACGGCTCCTCGGCGTGGCCGGCTCCCCGCATCTTCTCCTCGTCGAGGACGACCCGGGCGACGCCTTCCTGTTCGAGGAACTGCTCACCGAGGCGCAGCCCGGCGTGCGGATCACGGTCGCGACCACGCTCGCCGAGGCGCTCGACGCGCTGCGGCCCGAGATCCAGTGCGTCATCGTCGACCTCACGCTCCCGGACGCGCAGGGCCTGGACGCGCTGCGCCAGGTCCGCGGCCACGCCCCGGCCACCGCCGTCCTCGTGCTGACCGGGCTCGCCGACGCGCACGTCGGGGTGGAGGCCGTCGCCGCGGGCGCGCAGGACTACCTCGTCAAACAGGACGTGGACGGCGCGCTCCTCACCCGCGCGATCAGCTACGCGATCGAGCGCAAGCGCGCCGACGAGTCGGAGCGGCAGCTCGTCGAGGCACGTGCGCTGAGCAGGGAGAACGCGCGGCTTGAGCGCGGGCTGCTGCCCGTCCCGATCCTCACCGACACGACGTTGCGGCACCACACCCGGTACCGGCCAGGACGCTACCGCGCCCTGCTCGGCGGCGACTTCCACGACACCGTCGAGACCGCCGACGGCGCGGTGCACGTCGTGATCGGCGACGTCAGCGGCCACGGCGCGGACGAGGCGTCTCTCGGGGTGCGGCTCCGCATGGCCTGGCGCACGCTCGTTTTGGCCGGGCACACTGGGGAACGGCTCCTGGACACGCTCGACGCCGTCCTGCAACACGAGCGGTGGAGCGAGGAGATCTTCACCACCGTGTGCATGCTGACGATCCGACCCGACCGGCGCACCGCGCGGCTGTACCGGGCCGGGCATCCGCGCCCGCTGTTCTTCGGCCCGGGCGGCGTGGAGGCCGTCCCGGACGAGCCGCGCGGCCCCGCGCTCGGGCTGATCCCCGGCACAGCCTGGCCCGCCGTCGACCTCGAACTCGGCGACTCGTGGAGTCTGCTGCTCTACACCGACGGTCTCATCGAGGGCTTCGCGGGCGGCAACGGCGAGCACCTCGACCTGTCCGGCCTGATGGAGCTGGCCACGGCCGCGCACGGCGACGGGCAGCGCGGCGGAGTGCTGGTCGACGGGCTCATCGCGGAGGCGGAACGGCTGAACGGGGACGTCCTGTCCGACGACCTGGCCGTCCTGCTGCTGAGCCGGGGCGACGGCTGATGTCTCCCGCCGACCCCGACCTCGACCGCCCCGACCCCGACCCCGACCGCCCCGAGCCGGGACGAGAAGGGTCGGCGGTGCCGGGCCCGCCTCGCCGGGCTTCCGGGCCCGCCGTCGTGCTGCCGGCGGCGGACATCCCCGAAGCGCACGGGATGAGCCGGATCAGGCTCGTCCAGATCTACCGGATCGGCTCGATCGTCCTCGGGCTGCTCCTCCTGATCGCGTTCGCGCAGACCGGGTTGGCGCAGTACGAGAACGCCCGGGCGCGGGACGTGCTGATCGACCAGGTCGACCCGGCGGCGCTGGAGCAGTTCCGCCTCTCGGCGGCGGTCGGCGCGCAGGATGCTGCCATCCGCGAGTACGCCCTGGACGGCGGGCCGGACCGGCTCGCCGAGTACCGCGCCGCGGTCGGGCAGGAGGCGGCGTCCGCGGCACGGATGCGCCGCCTGCTGGACGGAGTGTCCGGCAGCGAGAACGTCCTGCGCCTCCTGGACAGGGCCACCGCCGACACCCGCGGCTGGCGGACGTCCTTCGCCGACCGCGTGGCGGCCGGGCCCGGCGGCGAGGGCCTCCAGCCCGAGGCGAGCCGGGAGGCGCGGCGGCTGCTCAACCAGGCGCGCGGCGACATGACCCCGTTGCAGACGGGCCTCACCGGCCTGCACGACCGGGCCGCCGACACGCTGCGGTCCCGCGCGCGGACGGCGACGTGGTCGACGGCCGCCGCGCTCGCCCTGGTCGTGCTGGCCGCGCTCGCGCTCGCCGTGCTGATCCGGCGGACCGTGCTGACGCCCGTGTCGACCCTGACCGGACGCGTCCGCGCCGTGGCGCAGGGCGACTTCGAGCATCCGCTGGACGTACCTGGACCGTCCGAGATCAACGAGCTCGCCGTGATCATCGACGCGATGCGCGACCGGATCATCGAGGAGTGGCTGGCCACCGTCGAGCAGACCCGACGGCTGGACGAGCAGGCGGAGGAACTGCGCCGGTCCAATGCGGAGCTGGAGCAGTTCGCCTACGTGGCGAGCCACGACCTCCAGGAGCCGCTGCGCAAGGTCGCGAGCTTCTGCCAGATGCTCGAACGCCGGTACGGGGACCGGCTCGACGACCGCGGACGCCAGTACATCGAGTTCGCCGTCGACGGCGCCAAACGCATGCAGTCCCTGATCAACGACCTGCTGAGCTTCTCCAGGGTCGGGCGGCTCGCCGAGCTGGCGGACTCCGTCGACCTCAACGACGCCGCCCGGCAGGCGCTGGACAACCTGGCGGCGCTGCGCGAGGAGACGGGCGCCCAGGTGGACGTCGGCGACCTGCCGAGCGTGCCCGGCGACCGGACCCAGCTCGTCCAGCTCTTCCAGAACCTCGTCGGAAACGCCATCAAGTTCCGCCGCGCGGACGAACCGCCCCGCATCACCGTCGACGCCCGCCGGGCCGGGGACGAGTGGGAGTTCCGCTGCGCCGACAACGGCATCGGGATCGAGCCCCGCCACGCCGACCGGATCTTCCTGATCTTCCAGCGGCTGCATCCGCGCGACGAGTACACCGGCACGGGCATCGGCCTGGCCCTCTGCAAGAAGATCGTCGAGTACCACGGCGGCCGCATCTGGCTCGCCACCGCCTCCACCGCCTCCACCGGCTCCACCGGCTCCACCAGCGACACCGGCGGCACCACCGGTGTTGGCACCACCTTCCAATGGACGCTGCCGACCCGGAACCGGGCGGGCATCCCCGCACCGTTCACGGACGCGACAACGACGAGGGACACCCCATGAACGAAGCCCCCCACCCCATCGAGGTTTTGCTCGTGGAGGACGATCCCGGCGACGTCCTGCTGACCGTCGAGGCGCTGGAGCACAACAAGGTCAACAACACGCTGCACGTCGTCAACGACGGCGAGCAGGCGATGGCGTTCCTGCGCCAGGAGGGCGAGTACGCGGACGTCCCGCGTCCCGACCTGGTCCTGCTCGACCTGAACCTGCCGCGCAAGGACGGCCGCGAGGTGCTCGGCGAGATCAAGGCGGACGCCGACCTGCGGGCCATCCCCGTCGTCGTGCTGACGACGTCGGAGGCGGAGGAGGACATCCTGCGCAGCTACCACCTGCACGCCAACGCCTACGTCACCAAGCCGGTCGACTTCGACCAATTCATCTCCGTTGTCCGCCGAATCGATGATTTCTTCGTAACGGTCGTCAAGCTCCCTCGCTAGCCCCGAGTACGCGTGTTCAAGCGGCCCCGCGAAATGGCGTTCGGTGGCGTCGCAGGACGGCCGCGCGCAGCAGTTCCCATCGAATTCCGCCCGCGGGCATCAACCAGATGCGGCGGCTTGCATCAGCCGGGTGCGGCGGAGAGCGTCAAGCGGGTGCGGCGGCGGTGGCGGGCCGGGGGGCGTGCCGGTCCGGGATGCCGTCGGCGACGTCGTGTGTAACAGTGGGAGTCATGATGGGGACGTCGGGTGAGGGAGCCGCGGAATCCGCGGCCGCGCTCGACGACGCGGCGTTCGCTCTGATGGACGTCTGGTCCCGCGCCCATAACGCGCCGGACGTACCGGTTCCGTCCACGCAGCTTCGCGCGCTGTTCGTGCTGGAACGCGGGCCGGTCAACGTCAGCAACCTGGCCGGTGAGCTGGGCGCGCTGGTGTCGTCGGCGAGCCGGCTGTGCGACCGGCTGGAGGCGTCCGGGCTGCTGGCGCGCGACCACGGGCGGGACCGCCGCGAGGTCACGGTGCGGCTGAGCGCGGACGGCGAGGCGCTGCTCGACCGGCTGCGGCGGCACCGGCGCGAGGAGCTCACCCGCGTGCTGTCCTCGATGCCGGCGCCCGCGCGGGCCGCGCTGCTGTGGGGGCTCACCGAGTTCCACGAGGCGGCCTCCAAGCCGGGCTCCGCGGGCGGCTCCTTCTCCATGCCCGCCTGAGACGCCCTTGGATATCCGCCTTTTCCGTACAAGCCGCGCCTGCACCGAGCTTCCAGAAATTCGGAGAATAAGGCCATTTTAATGGGCGGCCTCCGGCTGGGTTTTCGCCATTCTCGATACGCCCCCTCCAAGCATCAGTAACATCCCGGCTCATGGCGATTCAAAATGCGTCGCGGCATTCCCGGCGCCGGCACCGCCGGTCCGGCTCGGCCGCCGGGCGCGTGATCCCGGCGGCCACGGCCTTCGGCGTGCTGCTGCTACTCGGCGGCGGCTGCGGTGGCGGCTCGGGCGGCTCGGCGCTCGGCGCGGCGTCCACCGGGAGCGGGAACGCGCCCACGGACGGGAGCGCGGCGCGCGGCACCGCCCGAGCGTCCAAGATCCCCGAAGCGACCACGTTCACCACCGTCTCCGGCGCACCCAAGGACCCCGGGCCCAGCAGCGACGGCACGCCCGGCGGCGACGGCATGCCCGGCGACGGCACACCCGGCGGCGGGCGCGGCGGCCTGGTCCTGCACCCGGACAGCGCGACCCCGATCTTCGACCGTCCCGGCGGACGGCCCGTCGCCACGCTCCCCGCCAGGCAGCTCGGCGGCCCCACCTGGGTGCCCGTGGTGGAGAGCTCCGGCGCGTGGCGGCGCGTGCTGCTGCCGTCCAAGCCGAACCGGTCGAGCGGCTGGATCTCCGGCGACGGGCTGCGCGCCGCGTACACGCCCTACACCGTCCGGATCGACCTCGCGAAGCGCCGCCTCACGCTGCTCAAATCGGCGCGCAAGGCCGGGCAGTGGACGGTCGCGACCGGCGGCCCCAAGACCCCGACACCTCAAGGCCGGACGTTCCTCATGGCCACGCTCGCCCCGGCGAAGAAGACGCCGAGCCCCCTCGTCCTCCCGCTCGGCGCCCACTCAGCGACCCTCGACACCTTCGGCGGCGGTCCCGGGACCGTCGCCCTGCACGGCTGGCCCGACACGTCCGTGTTCGGCAAGGCCGTCACGCACGGCTGCGTCCGGGTGCCGAAGGACGCGCTCCGGGCCCTGTCGCGCGTCCCGCTCGGCTCCCTGGTGATCATCACCGCCTGAGCCGCCCACATTCCCCGCTCGAACCGGCCGCCCCGAGACACGGCGGCCGGACCCTTCCCAGATCTCAAGAATCGGAGAACACCCATGCGTCACAGCCATGCCGCCGGACGGCTCACCGCCGCCGGCCTGCTGGTCACCGGCCTCGTCGCCACCACGGCCCCGGCCTTGGCCGCGGCCCCGGCCTTGGCGACGGCCCCGGCCTTGGCGACGGCCCCGGCGACGGCCGCCACGCGCGGCCCCGAGGGGTCCGCGTACGGGCTGACGGTGGACGGGCCGCTCGCCGTCCCGCCGGTGCCGTCCGTCTCGTCCGCCGCCGGAACGGTCAGCAGGAGCCTGGCGCGCGAGGACCACACCAAGCTGGTCAACGCGTCCGCCCTGGACGTCAGCGCCTCCCGCGCCCGCGCCCACTCGACGGTCGCGCGGCTCGCCGTCCCGTCCGCGCGGCTGCTGGCGAGCGCCGTGTCCGCCCGGTGCGAGGCGGGCCGGGGCTCCGCCCACCTGACCCGCGCCAACATCGCGGGCAGGGAGCTGGACGCGTCGCCGCCGCCGAACACCACCGTCCCGGTCGACGTGGAGGGCGTCGGACGTGCCTCGCTGACCCTCAACAAGCAGCAGCGCATGGCCGACGGCCGGCTCGCGGTCACCGCGATGGAGCTCCGGCTGCCCCTTCCCGGGAAGGCGTCGACGGTCCGGATCGCGTCCGCCACGTGCGGCCGCGCCGCGAGCGACGACCCGGGCGAGGCGCCCGCCCCGACCCCGGTGAAGCACGACCTCCCCGTCACCGGCTGACATCCGTCCAGCACGACGGCCCAGGCGACGGTCCGGAGGGGTGAACGCCCTCCGGGCCGTCGTCGCGGTCAGCTCGCCAGCGATTTCTCGAAATGCACGACCGCGCCGTCGCGGTGAACGCGCTCGGCGATCCGCAATTCCTCCGTGAACGCCCGCATCAGCTGGAGGCCGCGTCCGTGCTCCGCGAGCGGCGGCACCTGGACGTCCTCCCAGCCGGCGCCGCACCCGCCTTCCGAGCCGATGCCCGGCGCGGTTTCCAGGCCGGATTCCGGGCCGGGTTCGGCCGTGTCGGACGCGTCCGCCGCGCCCCCGTCGATGACCTCGACGACGCATCTCGTCCCGTCCATCCGCGCACGGACCTCGTACTCCATTCCGTTCGCGGCGTGCTGGATGACGTTCGCGCACGCCTCACCCAGGGCGAGCGCGATATCGGCACGGATCTCGGAAGCGACCCCGAGCCCGCGGAGCGAGGCGTCGAGCGTGTGCCGCACCAGCGGAGCGCTCTCGGCGTTCCTCGGCAGGGTCATTTCGAGAACGACCTCCATGCCAATCGCCTCCGTTCCTCTAGCAGCCAGAATTCCCGTTGATCGGCAAGAGAAACTCCAGTCACCGGAAAACCCCGGCGACCGGCGGCGCCGACGCCATTCGGCGGGAATTCCACGTGCCCTCGGCCACTTGACCCGGCCCGCCGGACGGGCAGACTGGGGCGGTGGTCAAGTCACTGCGCCCCCAGAGCTACAACGAGGTCCTGTACGTCGGGCACTTCTTCCGCAAGGGCGTGCCCGTCCTCATGGACCTGTCGGACGTCCCGGACGCCGAGGCCAAGCAGATGGTCGATTTCGCGACCGGCCTGGTCTTCGGCCGCGGCGGCGCCATGGACCGCGTCGACCGCAGACTCTTCCTCCTCCAGCCCTGACGTTCTCCAGCCCTGACGTTCCAGGCCACCGCCCGGCCACGCCGCCCCTGAATTCGGCGGCGCCCGGGGCGGGAACCCGACGCGGGCTTTGTGCATCTATTCCTCCGACATGGTGTTCGCCAGAGGAGGACCAGTGTTCCGTTCGGTTCCGGTTGTGGCCGGCCTTGTGCTCGGCGGTGCGCTGCTGGTCAGCGGCTGCCAGAGCAATTCGTACTCCTGCAAGAACGGCCAGTGCCACGTGACCGTGTCCGGCGCCGGGCAGACCATCGAGATCAACGAGATGAACGTCACGGTCTCCGCGATCACCGACCAGGGGATGACGGTGTCCGCCGGAGGCTCGGCGCCGGCGACGATCGCGGTGGGCGAGAGCGCCCAGGTCGGCGGCGTGAAGATCGAGGTCACGTCCGTGGAGGGCGAGAAGGTCAAGTTCGACCTCAGCTGACCGATCGCCCCGAGCCGCCCTCACACCCCGACCCCGCCCTCACACCCCGACCCCGCCCTCACGCCCTGCCCCGACTTCACGCCCTGCCCCGCCCTCACGCCTTGAGCCGACGGATTCCGCGTGTGAGCGGTTTGTGAGCGGCGCGCGGCAGCCTCGGGGACATGAGCTACGCGTTTCAGGCCGACGGCCTGGTCAAACGGTTCGGTAGGACGACCGCGCTTGACGGTGTGGAGCTGGCCGCGCGTCCGGGCACGGTCCTCGGCGTCCTGGGGCCGAACGGCGCAGGAAAGACGACGGCGGTACGAATCCTCGCGACGCTGCTGCGGCCCGACGCGGGCCGGGCGGAGGTGTGCGGGCTGGACGTCGTCCGCGACGCGGCCCGGGTGCGGGAGCTGATCGGCCTCACCGGCCAGTACGCCTCGGTCGACGAGGACCTCACCGCGCGGGAGAACCTCGTCCTCATCGGGCGGCTCCTCGACCTGCGCAAGGCGGAGGCGCGGGCGCGCGCCGCCGACCTGCTGGACCGGTTCGAGCTGACCGACGCCGCCGAACGCCGCGTGTCGACGTACTCGGGCGGGATGCGGCGCCGCCTCGACCTCGCCGCCAGCATGATCGGACGGCCCGCCGTGATCTTCCTGGACGAGCCGACGACGGGCCTCGACCCGGGCAAGCGGGAGGAGGCGTGGCGGCTGATCCGCTCGATGACGGACAGCGGCGGCACCGTCCTGCTGACCACGCAGTACCTGGAGGAGGCCGACGCGCTCGCCGACGAGATCACCGTCATCGACCACGGGACCGTGATCGCGTCCGGCACGCCCGCCGAGCTGAAGCGGATCGCGGGCGGCCAGACGATCACCGTGCGGCCCCGCGACCCGGGACGGCTCATCGAGGCCGCGGCGATCCTCAACGCGGTCTCGGGCCGTGACGCCGAATCGCCCCGCCGCGACGTGATCTCCGTGCCGGTCACCGGCGACGACGGGGAGCGGGCGTTCGCGGAGGCCGTCCGCCGCCTGGAGGCCGCCGGGATCGGCGTCACCGAGCTGTCGCTGCGCCTGCCCAGCCTGGACGAGGTGTTCTTCACCCTCACCGGCCACCACACCGAGGAGGCGGCAGCATGACGGACACCGCGATGGAGACGGGCACCGTCCAGGCCGCCCACGCACGATCGAAGCGCCCCTACGGCCTGGCGCGGCACAGCCTCCTGCTCGCCGGACGCAGCCTGACGAAGACCAGGCGCAACCCCGGCGTTCTCCTGGACGCGCTGTTCATGCCGATCATCTTCCTGCTGCTGTTCGTGTACCTGTTCGGCGGCGCGGTCTCCGGGTCCACACGCGAATACCTGCAGTACGTCTTCCCGGGCGTGCTGGTCATGACGATGCTGCTCACCGGGATGCTGGCCACCGGGCTCAGCATCAACACCGACATCAAGAAGGGCGTGTTCGACCGGTTCCGCAGCCTCCCGATCGGACGGTCCGCGCCGCTCGCCGGGCTCGTGCTGGGCGATGTGATCCGGTACGTCGTCGCGGCCGTCGTGCTCTTCGCGACCGGTTACCTGCTGGGGTTCCGCGTCCAGACGGACCTGCCGTCGGCGCTCGCCGCCGTCGGCCTCGCGACCGCGCTGGGGTTCTCGCTGAGCTGGATCAACGTCCTGATCGGCGTGCTGATCCGGGAGGTTGCGGTGGTGCAGTCGGTGGCCTTCCTCGGGATCTTCCCGCTGGCGTTCGGCACGGACATGGTCGTCCCGGCGGACACGCTGCCCGGCTGGTTGCAGGCGTGGGTGAAGGTCAACCCGGTCAGCGACGCGGTGGACGCCGCGCGCGGCCTGCTGCTCGGCGGCCCGGTCGCCGACGCGGCGATCAGGACGCTGCTGTGGTCGGCCGGATTCCTCGCCGTGTTCGGCCCACTGGCCGCCCACGTCTACCGCCGCCGAAGCTGACCGTCCTATCGGGGGCGGAGGTGAGCTTGAGCTTGGAGCAGGGCGAGGGCGCCGGACACGTCGAGGCGTCCGCCGCGGTCGTAGGCGGCGCGGAAGGCGCGCTCGCCCAGCTCCCGGCGCAGTCGGCGGGTCACGAGGACGACGTCCGGATTGAACGCGTCGGGCGCCCCGCGCAGGACGGACGAGCCGCCGAGCACCTCCGCCGCGGCCTCCGGATCGGCGGCGGCCCGGAGCCGGGCGATCGCGATTCCGGCGACGGCGGCGATCGGCATGTCCGGCCCGTCGACGGCCAGGGCCAGCGCCTTGCGCAGATGCGCGCGCGCCGCGTCCGGCTCGTCGTTCCCGATGGCGAGATGCGCCATCCCCGTCTCGTGCAGCGACCCGTACTGCGGATAGGACGGGACGCGCCCCAGCTCCCGCCCAGCGGCGGCGTAGTGCTCGCGCGCCTCGTCCACGTCGCCCGCGTGCCGCGCGAGATCGCCAAGCGCCAGCCGGACGGACACCAGATACCTGGCCTGCGTCCCCGCCCCCGGGGCGATCATCGCGGTCAGCTCGTCGCGCGCCCGCCGGACGTCGCCCGAACGGGCACGGGCCACGGCGAGCATCACGCGCTGCATGCCGGTGTTGCCGCCCTGGTCCAGCCCGCTGAGCAGCTCGATCGACTCCTCCAGCCCGGCGATGGCGTCGTCGAACTCTCCCGCGACGGTCTGCGCGTCGGCCAGGAACACGAGCGCGAGCGACAGCCCGACCCGTTCTCCCGCCTCGCGGAACCCGGCCACGGCGACGGCGATGTCGCGGTGGGCCGCGTCCATCTCGCCGCCGTTGCCGTTGAGCATCGCCCGCATCAGGTGCAGGGCCGCTCTCGCCCACGGGTCGCGTTCGGGCAGGCGGCGGTCGATGGCCGCCACGCCCCGCGCCGTGTCGTCGGTGAGCAGCGCGATGGCGGGCTCGATCATCGCGGCCAGCGGATGCGCCGATTCCCGGGCCGTGACGCCTTCCCGGGCCGTGGCGCCGATGAACGGGTCGTCGCGGGCGTCGCCCCCGGCCATGACGGTGTTGAACAGGTACCCGCCCAGCGCGACCGCTTCGGCGTCGGCTGGGACGGGCCGCCGCTCCCGGCGCGGCGCCTCCAGCGCGAGCCGCAGCCTGCGGGCGGCCTCGGCGTGGTCGCCGAGGATCATCCAGAACGTGGCCAGCGCCGCCCCCAGCCGGACGGCCGATCCGCCGTCTCCCGCGTCGACGGCGTGATGCAGGGCGGCGACGAGGTTCTCGCGCTCGGCCGCCAGCCGGAAGAACCACTCCAGCTGCCCGGGACCGCGAAGGTGCGGCTCGGCCCGTTCCGCCAGGTCGAGGAAGCACGCGACGTGCGCGTCCCGGACCCGGTCGAGCTCGCCGGCCTCCGCCAGCCGCTCCCGCCCGTACTCGCGGATGGTCTCCAGCATGCGGAACCGCGGCTCGGCGCCCTCCACGACCTGGAGCAACGACCGATCGGCGAGCGAGTCAAGAACATCGAGCGCCTCGGGCGTGCCCGCCACAAGGGACGCGGTCTCCGGCGTGATCGTGCCGGGGAACACCGACAGGTGTTCGGCGAACCGGCGTTCGGCGTCGTCCAGGAGGTCCCAGCTCCAGGCGACGACGGCGCGCAGCGTCCGGTGCCGGGTCAGGGCGGTCCTGTTCCCGCCGGTCAGGACGCGGAACCGGTCGTCCAGGCGGGCGGCGAGCTGCTCCAGCGACATCGAGCGCAGCCGCGCCGCGGCCAGCTCGATCGCCAGCGGCAGCCCGTCCAGGCGGCGGCAGATCTCCCCGACCACCTCGGCGTCACCGCCACCCACGACCCCGACGTCAGCACCGCGCACCACCCCGACGTCACCGCCGCGCACCACCCCAACGTCACCGCCGCCCACGACCCTCGCGTCACCGCCGCGTACCACCCCGGCGTCGCCGCCGCGCACCGTGAACCCGGGCCGGACGGCGGCGGCCCGCTCGGCGAACAGCTCGACCGCCGACGACCCCATCGCGTCCGCGCCCGCTCCCGGTTCGGGGACGTCGAGCGGCGGCACCGGGCACAGCGCCTCACCGTCCACCCCCAGGCGTTCCCGGCTGGTCGCGAGGACGCGCAGGCTGGGGCATGTCCCGAGGAGATCGTCCACGAGGCGGGCGGCGGCCTCGACGACGTGTTCGCAGTTGTCCAGGACGATCAGCGTCTCGTCCGCGGACAGCGCCTCGACCAGGCGGCTCGTCCCGTCCCGGAGCCCGAGCGCGTCCGCCGCCGCGCGCGGGACCTCGTCGGGGTCGCCGACCGCCGCCAGCTCCACCAGCCACACCCCGCCCGGGAACCGCCCGGACAGCTCCGCGCCAACCGTCGTCGCCAGCCGCGTCTTCCCGGAACCGCCGGGCCCGACCAGCGTGACGAGCCGTCCTTCCCAGAGCCGCCGCGCGACCCAGGCGCGTTCCGTCTCGCGTCCGACGAAGCTGGTCGGCGGCACCTTCAGATTGCCGCGCGCGCCCCCGCGCGCCCCAGGCGGAACGTCCCGCAGGACGGCCAAGTAAGCCTCTTGCAATTCCTGCCCCGGATCAGCGCCCAGTTCCTCGGCAAGTCGCCCCCGGAATTCCTCGAACACCGCGAGCGCCTCCGCCGAGCGCCCCGCCCGATGCAGGGCCTCGACCAGCAGGGCGCGCAACCGCTCCCGCAACGGGTGCCGCGCCGCCAGCTCTTCCAGCTCCGCCACCAGCCCCGCCGCGTCGACCCCCATGACCGAACCGACACCCATGGCCAGTTCGACACCCGAAGCCGGAGCGACACCCGTGGCTGTGTCGACACCCGAAACCGCGTCGACGCCCGAAGCCGCCTCGACGCCCGGGGCGGGGCCGACACCCACGGCCGGGCCGACACCCACGGCCAGATCGACGCCCGGGGCCGGGACGACGCCCGGGGCCGTGTCGACACCCGGGGTCGGGGCGACGCCCGAAGCCGCCTCGACGCCCGAAGCCGTGTCGACGCCCGGGGCGGGGTCGACACCCACGGCCGGGCCGACACCCACGGCCAGATCGACGCCCGGGGTCGGGGCGACGCCCGGGGTCGGGGCGACGCGTGTGGCGAGTTCGGCGGCTATTCGGTCCTCGGTCGCGGCGAGGCGGAGCGTCGCCAGCCGCATCGCCGCGGCCTCGGCGAACGGGAGGCCCGCGGCGTCCGCGAGCGCGTCGCCCCGCCACAGCGCAAGCGCCGCGCTCAGCCGTTCGGCGGCGAGCTTCGCGTCCCCTCCCCGAAGCGCCTTGCCGCCTTCGCGCGCCAACCGCTCGAACTCGGGAGCATCCACAGCGTCGACGTCCAGGACGTATCCGCCGGGCACCGACCGCAGCCGTCCGGCAGGCAGGACGCGCCGCAGCCGCGAAACGAGAGCCTGCAACGCGTGCACCCGATCCGCGGGCCCGCCGTCCGGCCACAGCGCGTCGACGAGCGACTCGACGGTGACCGTCCGCCCGGCCTCCAGCGCCAACCGGATCAGCAGCACCCGTAGCCGCGCGCCGCCGACCGCGACGTCCTTCCCCTGGTCCGTCACCGCCAGCGGACCAAGAATCCCAACCCGCACCCCTCAAACTCTGCCATGCGCCTTCAAACCGTCAGACATCCTCGCGCAGCAGCAAGGTCAGCTCGGCCGCGAGCGGCGCCTGCCCAGGCAGATCGGACTGGTAGAGCGCGATGCGCGCATGCGTCCCGCGCTCCTCGCCGAAGACGTCGATGAGCAGGTCGGACGCCCCGTTCAGCACGGCGGGCGCCTGCGCGAACTCCGGCGTGGAGTTGACGTGCCCCGCCAACCGGACCGGACGTTCGACGACGTCCAGGCTGCCGAGCTCGGCCCGCGCCATGGCCAGCAGGTTGATCGCGACCAGCCGCGCGGACGCGTACCCCTGCTCCACATCGAGATCCCGGCCGAGCTTCCCGCTGATGGGCAGATGGTCGTTCCCGTCCTCGTCCTTGGCCGTCCCGTATGTCCCGGACACGTAGAAGAAGTCACGGGCCCGCACGCCGTACACGAACCGTCCGATGGGATCGGGCGGCCGCACCTCGCTCAACCCGAGCCGCGCAAGGGCCTGTTCTGGCGTTTCCGTCTCACCACTCGTCATGCGAACAATCTTCACCCCCATCACCGCACGCCAAGGCACATCTTGAACCATGGTACAAATAGTACGATGGTTCAACTAATATCCCAGGGGGATGCCGATGATGGCGGGACGACCCGTACGCGCCGGATGGCGAGAGTGGAGCGGCCTCGCCCTGCTGGCGCTGCCGACCATGCTGCTCGGCCTCGATGTGACGGCGCTCTACCTGGTCGTCCCGAGCCTGGCCGCCGACCTGGACCCGACCGCGACCGAGACGCTGTGGATCATGGACGCCTACGGCTTCCTCATCGCCGGTTCCCTGATCACGATGGGCACGCTGGGCGACCGCCTCGGCCGCCGCCGCCTCCTCATGATCGGGATGGCCGCGTTCGCCGCCGCCTCGGTCGTCGCCGCGTTCGCCCCCGGCGCCCTCTGGCTGATCGCGGCCCGGGCGCTGCTCGGGGTGGCCGGGGCGACGCTGATGCCCTCGACGCTGTCGCTGATCAGCACCCTGTTCGCCGACGCCAGGCAACGCGCCCTGGCGATCGGCGTGTGGGCCACGATGTTCGCCCTGGGCATGGCCGCGGGCCCGGTCGTGGGCGGCGCCCTGGTCGCCGCCTTCTGGTGGGGGGCGGTGTTCCTCATCGCCGTCCCGGTCGCCGTGCTAGTCCTGGTCAATGCACCCGTGCTCCTCCCGGAGTCCCGAACCCATGGCGGACGGCTCGACCTGCTCAGCGTCGGGCTGTCCCTGACGGCACTACTGCCGACCATCTACGCGATCAAACACCTCGCTTCCCACGGCCTCGACGTCCAGGCGTACGTCGCCGCCCCGATCGGCGCCGTCTCAGCGATCGCCTTCGTCCGGCGCCAACTGCGCCTGAAGGAACCACTCCTGGACATCCGGCTCCTCACCACCAACCGCGCCTTCGCCTCCGCCCTGACCATCCTGCTGATCGGCCTCGCCGGGTTCGGCGGGGTCATGTACCTGGTCACCCAATACCTACAGCTTGTGGACGGCCTCACACCCACAATCGCCGGCCTGTGGATGGGGCCGCCCGCCCTGGCCATGCTCGTCGGCGCGATCGGCGCGCCCCTGCTGGCCAGCCGCATGTCCCCCGGCGTGGTCATGGCCACCGCCCTGACGATTTCCCTCACCGGATACGCCCTGCTCGCCCTGGCAGGAACCGACGCCAAACAGACAATCGTCGCCGGATTCGGGTTCGCGTACCTCGGGCTCGGCGTGACAGCCGCCCTCGGCACCGACATCGTCGTGGGCACAGCACCGCCAACGAAGTCCGGATCGGCCGCCGCGCTGTCGGAGACCGTCCAGGAACTCGGCATCGCAATGGGCGTGGCGCTCCTCGGCAGCCTCACCGCGGCGACCTACCGGTCAACGATCGAGGTCCCGTCCGGACTGACGAAATCCGCAGCCGACGCATACGGCGACAGCCTCTCCGGAGCCTGGTCCGTCATGGACGAGCTACCACCCGGAGCCCTGCTCAACGCACAAACCGCCTTCACCCACGGGCTCAACACCGCCGCCATCGCGGCAGGCATCGCCGTCGCGGCCGCCACACTCGCCTGCTTCGCCACACTGCGACACCTGCGTCCCCTCGGCCAGACCGCCCCCGAACTCGAACCGCTACCCTCAGCCTCCGTAAGCGGCGACGACAGGTGGAACGGTGACGGCTGAGCAGGACACCGCGGACGGACGCAGGCTGCGCGGCCAACGCCGCCGAGCCCAGATCATCGATGCGACGCTCGCGATCGTCCGCCGCGACGGCGCCTCAGGCGTCACACACCGGACCGTCGCCAAGGAGGCCGGTATCACCACCAGCCTCACCGTCTACTACTTCGCCACACTCGACGACCTCTTGCTCGCGGCCCTGACCAGCGTCACCGAGGCCTACACCCAGCGCATCCGCGAACTCATCGACACACAGGCCGACCCGATCGACGGGCTCACCCACCTCATCGCCGAGTCCGCCGGACCGGGCCGCGAACGCGCACTCGCCGAACGCGAACTGTCGACACTGGCTGCCCGCCGTCCCGCCCTACGCCCGGTCGCTCGCCGCTGGCGCGACAACGTCGCGGACCTAGCCCGCACCCAGACCGACGACCCGGACGCCATCGAAGCCTTCGTCGCCCTCTCCGACGGACTCTGCACAGCGCTCCTCCTCGACGACAAGGAAGCCGACCCAACCCGCATACGCGCCGTCCTAAGCAAGGCCTTGCCAAGAACCCGCCAATAACACCCCGACACCCACCACGTGGACGGGAACATCCGGTGCTTGTAGTACCCCCAGGTACTCCCCGGCGTAGCGCGGACGCTCACCACCACCTTGACGTGACTGTCCGGACTGAACGCGAAGACCCAAACACCGGCGGACGCGTCGGAAACTCATCAGCCTGATACAGCTTCACGGCCCGATACCCCTTGGACACGACCGCCCCGTCGAGCAAGTCGAGATAGTAAATGGCCGTACCGCGCCCCAGACAGGCACGCCACCGCAGATACTGACGCTCCACCCGGACGTTCATCGAGCGCAGCGAGCCCCATCGGTGAACTGCCGGCTCCTAGGGTGCGTGGGTGAACCTTTCGCATCTCGGCGTGCCGATCGGGCCGATGAACCGCGTCCACGGCGGGTTCGCCAACCGGATGTACCGGCTCGACACCGACCAGGGGTCGTTCGCGGTGAAGGAGTTGAACCTCGTCGACCGCCGCTGGGCCTATCGCGTCGAGGACGTGTTCAGGTTCGAGCGGGCGGCCTTCGCTGCCGGCATTCCGATGCCAGAGCCGATCTCGGCCGGCCACCGCACGCTTGTTCACCGGTGGGTCGAGGGAGAGAAGGTGCCCGAAGCGCCGGTGTCGGCGGCGTTCGCGTTCGAGATCGGTGAGATACTCGCGCGCATCCACGCGCTCGACGTCGCGTGGACCCATGTGTCGATCGAGGACCCGACGTCACGGGACTGGCCCGAGCTAGCCGAGCGGGCGGCGTCGACCGGACAGCCGTGGGCCGACGAACTCGCCTCTCACGTCGAGACGTTCCTCGCGATTGCCCACTTCGTCGACACCTGCGAACGGCCAGGCCCCGTCGTGCTGACCCACAGGGACATCCAGCCGTGGAACCTGCTGGCCCGAGATGGTCGGCCGGTGGTGCTCGACTGGGAGCTCTCGGGGATGCTCGACCTGTCCTGTGAGCTCGGCTCGACCGCGCTGAGCCTCGCGAAGGGACCTGGCTTCGACGACATCGAACCCGCCATCTTCCGCTCGGTTCTCGACGGCTATGTCGCGGGGGGCGGAGCGCTGCCGCCGTCAGGTCCAAGCTGGTTCGTGTTCATGATCGGCGGCTGGCTGGGGCACACGAGGTGGAACATCCTGCGGTGCCTGGCCGGTGTCGAGGCGAGCACCGGCCCTGACCTCGCGCTGTCGCACGAGTCCGTGCACAACGGGGTGCGCGGCCTGCCCGACCTGTTCAACCGACTTCCGGAGCTCGAAGCGCTGCTCGTATGACAGTGACCTGCGTCGGTGAGGTCCGGGTGCGCGCCGGGTTCAGTGCTGGTCGGGCTTCGGTAGGTCGCCGCGGTTCTGCATTTCGCGTAGGGCCTCGTCGGCGGCTGTGAGTTCCGGGTAGAACTGCCGGTGCACCTTGTACGTGCGGTCGAGCTCGATCTTGTAGTACATCCCGGTCGGCTTGCCGAAACGGCGGTCGCGGGGGAGGCGTTGTGCGCCGTCGCGGCCCACGACCAGGATCGCGCGGTCGGTCGCCACGACCGTCGCCGCCGGGACGGTGAAGATCAACCAACCGGTCAGCGCGATGAATCCCGTCTGGATCTGCTCGCCCGGCTCCAGGTGCGGTGCGGCCCGCTTGGCGATCAGTTCGACCCGTCGTTCCTGGTAGCCCATGACTTCCCTCCGCAGCGAGACGTGCCCGTATCGTAAGGCAGGTCGCCCGCGAATGAGATGGCGCCTTAGTTGAGCTGGCGGAGCCATTTGGCGAAGACGATGCCATGCCGCCGGTATCCCATACGGTGCTCGTAGAACGGAACGGACACCGGGCTGGCGGCGTAAGTGTCCAAGGTGACCAGGTGCGCATCACGTGCGCGGGCCCACTGCTCTACCGCCGCCATCAGTTCCGTCCCCGCTCCAGAGCGCCAATGGTCGCGCTGGACGGCGAGCGCGTTGACGAACACCCGGGTCAGCGCGAGTTCCCTGACCAGCAGGCGTTCAGCGTCCTCGTGCGGCGGCATGAATCTCGCGGCGACGAAGCCGACCGCTTCTCCGCCGAGATCGGCCACGCGGACGAACGCGTCATCATCGCCGGTCAGCAATTTGTCTTCAAGCCAGGCTTCGAGGCCATCGCGGCGGGGCGACTGGAACGAGTCCGGGGCGAGCTCCTGGTAGAACTCGGCGAAGTCACACCACGCCACCGCGGCCCCCGCGCCATCACCGGCTTTCGGAGGACGAATCCGCAAGTCGATCACCGTCGTCCTCCCGCAGTAGCTCCACCATCGGTCTCCAAACAACCACACATAGCGGCGCCTGGAGCGCAATGGCGCACATCGCGGTCTTCATCAGTCGGCGGCCGTTCGTCGGTGGGAGCCGCTTGAATACGGGCATGACCGCAGTTGAGCTCGCTGAGCGTCTTCCCTCCATCGCGACCGTCCGGGCGTTGAGCCAATCCTTCGCCGTGCTGGACGCGATCCTGAGCCCGGACGGCTACGCCACTTACACTTTCGACAGCGGCTGGGCCGAGAACCAGGAACTCGCCTCGATGGACAACGGCAGCGGCGACGAGTACTCGATCGTCTTCACCGACTCCGGCGCCTTCATCCGCGGGTTCGACCACGAGTCCATCATGAGCCCGTACGCCGATGACGACTACGCGCTCTGGCCCGGCCTGGTCGAGTCGATTCCGGAGCAGTTCGCCGCCCAGGCCACCGAACCGGCCTTCTGCCATCACGGGGATGAGGAGCCGTTCCTGGCCGCCACCGTCTGCCTGTGGCGCCTGCATGACGACCTGTCCTGGCGAACCGGCGACGTCGAATTCCCACCCCAGGAGGAGGGCACGGACGGATCGGATTGGATGTTCCGCCTCCTGACCGAGGGCTCTCCCGAGGCCTACCGTGCCTACGCCGCCGAATACTTCGAGGTGTCCCTCGACCTCGCCGCCGTCGGAGAGATCTTCGAGCACCGACCGCTGACCGCCGACCTCGTCCAGCGCATCAACCCGCGAACCGACCTCGACTCCCTGACCGAAACGCTCGTCACCATCGGCTACCTCGCACCGAAGTGAGCGCGCCGCCCACACCCCGAACAAGGGGCTGCGAGCCCGCCTGATCAGGTCCTGAGAATCGAGGAGGCGAAGCTGGTCGCCTTCCAGTAATTCCCCTTGTCGCCTTGGCCCGTAATGCTTTGGGTTAGCCTGTGGTCACAATCGGTCGTGAGGCGGGGCCACGATGCTGAATATTCCGTTGCGACGCTCGTTCAGGTACGTGCATGAACCGTTGCGAGCCGGAGAGGCCACGCTGCCCCAACTCGGTGACGCGGCGCTGATCGGAGAACTGCGCAGCAGAATCCGGCACTCCCGTGGCGGCGCCTTCCTGATCACGGGTTTCCGCGGGGTGGGCAAATCCACGCTGGTACTGCGGGCCCTGGACGAGATCGTGGAGCAGAGCGCGCCGGACGAACTGGTGCTGGCCGTCACTCTGAGCGTCGCGCGATCGACCACGACCGAACGCTTGCTGTTCGCGGTGGTGCGCCGGGTCTTCGAGGCGCTCAGCGACTCGGGCGTCCTCGATCGGCTGCCGATGGAGACCCGGCGGCCGTTGTTGCTGGCGTACATGCGCACCTCGTTGGCGTTCAAGGAGACGCAGTCCGAGGCACGGGAACGCGGCGCGACCTTGGACGTCGGCGCGGGCGGCGGACGCGGCGTGAAGACCGTCGTCGACTATGTGGTGCCGAAACTCAATCTCTCGGCGAAGCGCACTTCCACGATGGCCAGCGAGGCGGCCTTCCTGGCCTACTCGGAGACCGATGTCGAGCACGACCTGATGCGCATCGTCTCGCTGTTGGACAACGAGGCCGAACTCGCGCCCGAGCCGCGATCGGGCATTCGGCGTCTGTGGCCGTGGCCGCGCCAGGTCAGTTCCCGCCTGCGGCTGGTCATCGTCCTCGACGAGGTCGACAAACTGACGGTGGACGCCGAAGGCCTGGCGACCGTCGAGACCCTGCTGAGCGGCATCAAGAATGTGCTGACGATGCCCGGCGCGCATTTCCTGGTCGTGGCGGGACCGGACCTGCACGACCGCGCCGTGCGTGACGCGGCGCGCGGAAACGGCGTCTATGAAAGCGTCTTCGGCTGGCGCATCTACGTGCCGTGCACCTGGGACGCGCCCAATGTGCTCATCGATTCCCTCATCGACCCGGACACGCGTCCGGCCCCCGATTCCGGGCAGTTGGAGTTGCTGGCGCACTATCTGCGCTTCAAGGCACGCGGAGTCCCGCGCCGCCTTCTGCAGGAGTTCAACGGGTTCGTGGTGTGGGAGGACGACGTCCCTCACCTTCGAGTGGACGACACCGAAATGGAACGCGTGGAATTCTACGCCCAGCTTGAGGACGTGTTACGGGACTACATCGAAGGCGGCAGGCACCACCGGCTGTTCCCTGTCGCCATCGATGAGGACCGCTGGCGGCTGGGCAGCTATTTCGTGCTGGATTGGGTGCTGCAAAGCGACGGGGAGCCGTTCAGCGCCACAGACCTCCTCAAGGAAGGGGACGAGGCGGAGTTCGATCCGCTGCTGCGGCTGTCGCGGCGCAACGTGGAACGGTTGCTGGATCACCTGGCGCAACGCGGCATCCTGGAGGTGATCCGGGAGCCCGGCGCCGCCGCGACGATGATCGGTGACGTGGCCGAGTCCGGGGCGAAGGTGTTCCGGCTCGCCGAGGACGTCCGGCGGTCGCTGCAGGGGTTCGCGGCCCTGTACGAGTCGGAGCGCCCCGACGGCGGGTACGCGCACATACTCGCGGCGTTGACCTCCTCGCGGGGCGAGACGCTGCCGACGTCCGGCCGCCCGCCCCGGGCCCTCGGCCGCCGCTACGAGCTGCTCGACATGATCGGCCAGGGCGGCATGGGCACGGTCTACCGCGGCCGGGACCGGATGCTGGCCCGGCCGGTGGCGATCAAGACGCTGCGCGGCTCGATGAAGGACGACCCGATCGCGGTGGCACGGCTAGAACGCGAAGCCAAGATCACCGGGCGGCTCCGGCATCCGCAGATCGTCCGGGTGCACGATGTCCTCCACGAGCCGGACACGGGACCGGCGATCGTCCTGGAACTGCTGGAGGGCCCCACCCTCGACGAGCTGGTCCAAGAATCAGGCCCGCTACCTCCCGCCCAGGTCGCCGTCATCGCGCATCGCCTGGCAGGCGCTCTGGACTACATCGCGCAGGAACATATCGTCCGCCTGGACCTCAAGCCCGCCAACGTCATCCTTTCCGCGGAACGCGGCCCGGTCATCATCGACCTCGGCGTCGCCCGGATCGAGGGCATGGAGCGGCTGACCGCGACCGGCCTGATCGTCGGCACTCCCGGTTTCCTGGCGCCCGAGGAGATCGACGACCGGGAACCCGACCACCGGGTCGACCAGTACGCCCTTGGGCTGGTCCTCTATTACGCCCTGATTGGCCGCCAGGCCTACGACCAGACGAGCTTTGAATCGATCTTCTATGCCAAACTGAATTCCGAAGTCGATCTGTCCGAGGCACCGGTCTCTGCGGAATTCCGCGAGGTGCTGGCCCGCGCCGTCGCACGGAATCCCGAGAGCCGCTTTCCCACCTCCGGCGACCTCCAGCGGGCCATCGAATCGGTCCCGGAATGGTTGAACGTAGCGGACTCCGGCGTGTTCACCACACAGATCGTGCCCGCATGGACGCAAATCGGCGCCCGCTCCCACCTAGCGGACAGCACGGATCGCGTACATCGACCACGGACCCCACCGCGCAACTCCACCGGGTGATCAGCCCGACCGCCCCCGCCGCCCCAGGACGGCAAAAGCAAAGGCAGGGAGTTTTGGGCTCCCTGCCACTTCCAACATATAGCGCACCCGGGGGCTTGCGGCAAGACCCCTGTCGTGATGCAGAATCTGCCGCCGGAGCCAGCACCTGCGGAAATCAGGAAGCGCGGGTGCGCGTCGCTGATCTGCGCGGTGCGGCTGGCCGGGAAAAGACGTCAACGAATTGGGGGGTTCATGTTCGACGTGGTCATTGCCGGGGGCGGGCCGACCGGTCTGATGCTGGCCGGGGAGTTGCGGCTGCACGGGGTGCGCGTGCTCGTGGTGGAGAAGGACGCGGAGCCGACCAAGCAGATCCACGCGCTCGGGCTGCACGTGCGCAGCATCGAGGTGATGGACCAGCGCGGCCTGCTCGACAGGTTCCTCGCGAACGGCCGCCGACACCCGCTCGGTGGCTTCTTCGCCGCCATTCCCAAGCCCTCGCCCGAAAGGTTGGACACCACGCACCCGTACGTCCTCGGGATCCCGCAGCCCACCACCGAACGTCTGCTGACGGAGCACGCCACCGAGCTCGGCACCGAGATCCGGCGCGGCTGCGAGCTGGTCGGGCTGAACCAGGACGAGGACGGCGTGACCGCCGAGCTGGCCGACGGCACGCGGCTCCGGTCCCGCTACCTCGTCGGCTGCGACGGCGGCCGCAGCACGGTGCGCAAACTGCTCGGCGTCGGCTTCCTCGGCGAACCGGCGAAGGCGGAGACGCTGCTGGGCGAGATGGAAGTCACGGAAGATCGGGACACGATCGCCTCCGTCGTCGCGGACATCCGCAAGACCCAGCTGAGGTTCGGGCTCGGGCCGTACGGGGACGGCCTGTACCGCGTCGTCGTTCCCGCCGAGGGAGTGGCCGAGGACCGCACCGTCCCGCCGACCCTGGACGACTTCAAGCGGCAGCTCCGGAAGTTCGCGGGCACGGACTTCGGCGTCCACTCGCCGCGCTGGCTGTCCCGGTTCGGCGACGCCACCCGCCAGGCCGAGCGCTACCGGGTCGGCCGGGTGCTGCTGGCGGGCGACGCGGCGCACGTCCATCCGCCGATGGGCGGGCAGGGGCTCAACCTCGGCATCCAGGACGCCTTCAACCTCGGCTGGAAGCTGGCCGCCGAAATCCGCGGCTGGGCGCCGGACGGCCTGCTGGACACCTACCAGACCGAACGGCACCCGGTGGCCGCCGACGTGCTGGACCACACCCGCGCGCAGACGGAGCTGATGTCCGCCGAGCCGGGCCCCCAGGCGGTACGGCGGCTCGTGGCGGAACTGATGGACTTCGAGGAGGTGAACCGGTACCTGATCGGGAAGCTCGTCGCGATCGGCGTCCGCTACGACTTCGGCGAAGGGCCTGACCTGCTCGGACGACGGATGCGGGACGTCGACCTGAAACGCGGGCGCCTCTACGACCAGCTGCACCAGGGCCGCGGCCTGCTGCTAGACCAGACCGGACGCCTCTCGATCGCAGGCTGGACAGACCGTGTCGACCACGTCGTCGACAGCGTCGACGGCCGCGAAGGCGACGGCGGACGGCTGGACGTGCCCGCCGTGCTGCTGCGTCCGGACGGCCACGTCGCATGGGCCGGTGACGACCAGCAGGAACTACTCGGCCGGCTCGCCCGGTGGTTCGGCGCCCCCGGAAACGGCTGAGCCCGCCGTGCGGCGGGCGAGGAGGTAGGCGCGGCGGGTGTCGACCTCGTCGGGAAGGTGGACGCGCTCCATTCGCATCTCCACCGCGAATCCCGCGTCCTCCAGGAGTCCGGCGACATGTGCGGGCTCCAAGAACTGGAAATCGAGGTGCACTTCGTGGCCCCACCATTCGTCCAGATGGCGGACTTGCGTGCCGACGTGGAACGCGACGAGGAAAAGGCCGGAGGGGCGCAGCGTCCGGTGCACCTCCGCGAAAGCCCTCGGAAGCTCGGACGGCGCCAGATGAATGATGGAGTAGAACGCGACGGCCGAGCCGAACTCGCCGTCCGCGGCGGGCAATGCGAGCAGGTCGCCCTCGCGGAATTCCACGTCCGGGTATGCGCGGCGTCCGGCGGAGACCATCGCGGCGGACAGGTCGATGCCGACCGCCGCGGCGCCCGTCCCGGCGATCCAGGCCGCGACGTGCCCCGGGCCGCAGCCGAGGTCGGCGAGTGGGGCGCCGGGCGGTGTCTGCTCGACGAGGGACGCGAGCAGCGCGCGGTCCAGCGGTTTCGCGGCGAGTTCGTCACGAAATCTGGCGGCATACTTCTCGGCGACGGTGTCGTAGCTTCGGCGGGTCGCGTCGTGTCCCTCGGCGTTCACGCTCGCGAGCCTCGCACAGCCGCCTTGGCGGCGGCCCTCCAGGGGCAGCGAAAGTGGCCGCCCTGGGCAGCTAGAAATGCTCGTCCAGGACGGCGGCTAAGAGGGGTCGCCCGGGGCGGTTAGAAGTGGCCGTCCAGGTCGGCGAGGAGGAGGCGTTTGGACTTGGCGCCGATGATCTGCCGGACGACGTCGCCGTCGCGGTAGAGGTTCATTGTCGGAAAGCCCATGACGCCGTACCGGGACACGATCTCCGGATGGTCGTCGCCGTTCAGTTTCGCGACCGTCAGGCGGTCGTTGTGCTCCGCCTCGATCTGCTCAAGGATCGGCGCGATCATTTTGCAGGGAGGGCACCAGTCCGCCCAGAATTCGACCAGTACCGGCTTGTCGCCGTGGAGCACGTGGGCGTCGAAGTTCTCCGCCGTCAGTGTGATCATTCGTCTTCTCCTGGGAGAGCAGGCAGCCGGGGCAGGCCCGGGCGAGTTGGTCGGCCACGTCCGCGCGGCGGCGGATCAGGGTCCGGATGTCGGCGTCGATCTCGGCGAGTTTGCGCTGGTAGACCGCGACCGACTCGGGGCAGGCGGCGCCGTCGGAATGTCCGGCGCGCAGGCAGTCGACGAACGGGCGGGCGTCCTCCAGCGTGAACCCGGCCGCCAGCAGCGAGCGGATCTCCGTGACGAGCCGGACGTCGGACTCCTCGTACTGCCGGTAGCCGTTGGCCGCACGCCGCGCCGACAGCAGGCCCTGCTGTTCGTAGTAGCGCAGGGTCCGGGTGCTCACACCGGCCCGGCCGGCCAGCTCCCCGATCCGCATCGACCCTCCTCCTTCCATGGCCGATTGCGACGCTACCCCTTAACACCGGCGTCAATGTCAACCGGGAACGGCCAGCGAGGACGGACCCCGGACTGCACCGAAAGTCGCCTCGGCCACGCGGACGGACGTACGACGAACGCAGGACGACACCCCTTGGACGGAGGGCGGACGCCCATCCGGACGCAGGACGACACCCGTCCGGACGTGGGACGGGCCCGGCGGTGGGTACCGTCGGGCCCGTCATCGCGAGAGGTTGAACCGCTAGCGGCCCTGGAGCCGTTTGACGTTGTCGCCGAAGGTCCAGTTCTTCGAGCCGTCCCAGTTCATGGACCAGGTCATCAGGCCCTTGAGCTGGCCGTTGAAGCTGTTCCACGCCTGGCCGACCAGGCCCGTTCCCATGTACCCGCCGCCGGCGCCCGGCTGCGCGGGCAGGCCCGGGGCCTGCTTGTCGTAGGGCACCTTGATGGTGACGCCGTTGACGACGAGTCCCTTGTTCAGGCATTCGGTCTGCTTGACGAAGCCCTCGACCGTCCCGGCCGAGTAGGAGTCGCCGGAGCAGCCGTACATGCTGCCGTTGTAGTACTGCATGTTCAGCCACCACAGGCGGCCGTTGTCGGCGTACTTCTTGACGATCGGCAGGTACGCGCCCCAGATGGAGCCGTAGGTGACGCTGCCGCCGGTCACGTACGCGGTCTCCGGCGCCATGGTGAGCCCGAAGTTGGACGGCATCGCGGCGAGCACACCGTCGATGATGTGGATGAGGTTGGCCTGCGACGTGGACGGCGTGGCGGGGCTGCCCGACCCGGTCAGGCCGGTCTCGATGTCGATGTCGATGCCGTCGAAGTTGTACTTCTTCAGGATCGGCACGACCGTCGCGATGAACTTGTCGGCGACGCTGCGGGAGCCGAGGTCGATGCCGGCGGTCGCGCCGCCGATCGACATCAGGATGGTCGCCCCGGCCTCCTTGGCCGCGCACATCTGCTCGGGAGTGGCGACCTTCACCGTCGCGTCCATGCCGTCCTCCCAGAGGACGGTGCCGTCGGAGCGGATGACGGGGAACGCCGCGTTGTACACGTTGTAGCCGTGCTGCTTGAAGATCGGGTTCTCGATCGGGCTCCAGCCGAACGGCGGGTGGACGCCGTTGGCGGCGCCGTCCCAGTTCTCCCAGTAGCCCTGCAGCACCTTGCCTGCGGGCTTGCCCTTCACGGCGCAGGTCGGCTCGCCCTCGGGCGGCGTCGTCGGAGGCGTCGTGGGCGGGGTGGTCGGCGGGGTGGTCGGCGGTTGCGAGTCGTCGCAGACACCGAGGTCACGCCACAGGGTGGGGGTGGCCGCCGGGTTCCAGCCGGCGCCGGTGTGGGCGGTGTGGGCGACGCGTGCCTCGTAGCCGCGTCCGCTGTAGGTGACCTTGGTCCCGGCCGTGTAGCTGCCGCCTTCGCCCCACGCGGGGAACGTGCAGACGGTCAGGGACGGCTGGGCTGAGGACGGCGCCGACAGCACGACCAGCGCGACGACCGACAGCAGAAGCGCCGCACCGGCCGAAGCCAGCGCGGCGGTCGCCGCGGACCATCGTCTGTGCATGAAGTTCAAGCGCTTGGGGTGGTGTTTCACGGGACTCCTCGGCAGGACGGGGGGCACTGAGGAGCCGGTGCGGAGCCAGACACAAGTCCCCGGGGCGGGACTCTCCCAAGCGCATGGCACAAAACCGGCATGGACGCCAGTAGCAGAGTAGCCGCGTCGTACCTAACCGGGAAGACCTCTCCCCGTCCGCCCGGACCGTCCACCACGCCGGACCAGCGTCGACGCCCGGCAGAGCCGTTCCAGACCGAGGCTCACCGAAACAGCTGGACGAGCACGAAGACCAACAGGACCGGCCAGCTGGCGACGGCGGCCAGGAAGCCGAACACGATCGCCCAGTCCCGAGCGCTCATCTCCGCGCTTTCTGACGAGTCAACCGCGACTTCCGGCGAGTCAACCGCGGGTTCCGGCGAGTCAACCGCGGGTTCCGGTGAATCCACCGCGAGTTTCGGAGAGTCCTCCGAGGTCTGGGCCACGCGAACCTCTGCCGTCTCCGTCCGGGCAGCCCGCAGCAAGGCGATCGCGTCGTCGCGAGCCCCGGCGGGGACGGCGGCCCAGGCCACCAGGCCCCGCGGCATCGCCCCCAGGGCCGCCCGGTCCTCGGGCAGCGCGTCGACGGCGGCCTGGAACCGGTCCAGCGCCACCGCGTCCGCCGCGACGGAAGGACGGAGGACGACCATCAAGGCGGGCACGTCACCCGCCCACTCCCCCAGGAAGACGACACCCGCCGCGGTCTCGTCCACCCGAGCACGTGCCTCGAACGAGCCGAGCATCCGCGGATCGCACGCCAGCAACGGCTTCCCAGCGCTGTCCACGCCCTCATCCTCGCCCCTCCGCCGCCGCCCGCCAACCGCCCCAGCCCCAGTCGCTACTACGTGGCGGGGGCGGGCAGGGCGCAGCCGAAGGGGCTGTCGATGGTGTAGCGCCAATGACCGTCGGGCCCGCGGCGGGCGACGTCGGTGGCGGTGCCCTCGATGTGGACGGGACGGCCAGAGCGGTCCGCGCCGTCGATCACCCAGTCGACGATCAGCAGTGCCAGCTCCCCGGCGGTGTAGACGTGCCGTGGGCGCACCGTGATCGGCGCTCCGACGCTCATGAACCGGGTGTTCGCGGCGTGGGCATCCGCTCCGGTGAGGGGCGAGCCCGGCTCGGGGACGAACACCGCGCCGTCCTCGTACACCTCGGCCAGCGCGTCCGGGTCGCCGCTGTTGAAGCGTTCCGCGAACACCAGGGGGACGTCTTCGGGACGGTCGGCGAGTGAGCGCATGATGGTCCTTCCGGTAGACAAGTGGGGTATGCGCGAAACGCTAGGAGGCGCGTTCGTGACTCACCAAACGGTTGGCCGCCCGGGACCGCCTGGGCCGCCTGAGCGGCACCAGCCGCCTGGGCTGCCCGACGATCCGCGGGCGGAGGTCGCCGAGCCGAGCCCGTGCTGCCCGGTCGAGATCACGCTGGACGCGCTTCGCGGACGCTGGACGACCCTGCTGGTCCGCGAGCTCCTCCGGGATGACCACTCGTTCAGCGAGCTACGCCAGGCGCTGCCCGCGCTGTCGGACAAGGTGCTGGCGGATCGGCTGGCCCACCTCGTCCAGTCCGGGGTGCTCGACCGGCGGCGCGAGCCGGGATGGCCTCCGCGCACCCGATACACGCTGACCTCGCGCGGACGCCGCCTAGGCCCGGTCCTCCAAGCCCTTTGGGACTGGGGCAGCGAAACAGCTCAGCGCCCCGACAGGGCGGCGACGAGCCGACCGGCCGGGGTCTCCGTGGCGGTCCGGTAGGACTCCCCGGCCCACAGGTTGACGCCGTCCGGGTCGCCCTGGGCGGCGGACGCCTTGCGCAGCGGCGACGTCACGAAGTGGACGTCCGGATAGGCGGCGGGCGCGTGCGCCGAATGCTCGGTGAGGAACCGGTTGACGAGGCCGCGTGCCGGTCGTCCGCTGAACGCCCTGGTCATCGCGGTCGCCGTGAAGCGCGGGTCGGCGAGCGCCGCCTTGTGGACGGCACTGGCGCCGCTCTCCGGGCAGCGGACGAACACGGTCCCGAGCTGCGCCGCGGTAGCCCCGAGCGCGAGCACTTCGGCGACGTCCGCAGCCGTGCCCAGACCGCCCGCGGCGAAGATCGGCAGCGTCGTCGCCACCCGGACGTCCCGAAGCAGCACCCGCAACGGCACGGGCTCGTCGGACGTGTTGCCGAACGAGCCGCGATGCCCACCCGCCTCGGCCCCCTGCACGCAGAGCGCATCAGCCCCCGACGCCTGCCGCGCCTCCTCAACCGTGGTCACCGTCACAACCACAACAACTCCGCGCTCCTGAAAGGCGCGGACGACATCTACCGACGGGCAGCCAAACGTGAAGCTCACAAACGCCGGAGGATCGGACAGCAGATCGGCGACCTTATCCTCATACGCGTCGTCACGAGCAGCCGGAACGCCCGGCGAAACGCCCAGCCGCTCGGCCTCCGCAGCAAGCCGCTCCCGATAGGCGTCGACAACAGCCGGGTCGACATCGTCCAGCGACGGCATGAAGACGTTCATCCCGAACGGACGCGCCGTCAGCTCCCGCGTCGCCGAGATATCCGCGCGCATGGCCGCGACGGTCTTGTAGCCCGCGGCGAGGAAGCCGAGGCCGCCCGCGTCCGACACGGCGGCGGCCAGCGCGGGCGTGGACGGCCCGCCCGCCATCGGCGCCTGCACGATCGGAAGCGCAGGCCACGGCACATGCGTCATGATCGGCACGATAGCGAAGGAGGTCGGGATGCGGGTGCTGCTGCACTACGACATGGACCACGACGAGCCGGGCCTCGACATCGTGAGCTGCTCAGAACAGGACGACACACGATTCGCCGAGCTCCTCCCGGACACCGAGGTCATCTGGCACGTACTGCGCCCCCTCACGGGCGCCGACATGGACAGGGCGCCGAAGCTACGCCTGATCCAGAAGCTCGGCACCGGCGTCAACACCATCGACCTGGACGCCGCCGAGGAACGCGGGATTGCGGTGGCGAACATGCCGGGCCGCAACGCGCAGGCCGTCGCGGAGACGAGCCTGCTGCTGATGCTGGCGGCGCTCCGCCGCGTCGTCCCGTTCGACGCGCGGACACGGCGAGGCGAAGGCTGGCCCGCCGACCGGGCGCTGGTCGGAGGCGAACTGGCCGGACGGACGGTCGGCCTCCTCGGCGGCGGCGAGATCGCCACCCTGCTGCGCGGGATGCTGGAGGCGATCGGCGCCCGCGTCCTGTTCACGTCCCGCCGCCCGCGCCCCGACGACCCGGCCTGGCGGAATCTGAACGACCTGCTCCGATCAAGCGAAATCATCTCAATACACGTCCCGCTCACCGACGAAACCCGCCACCTCCTAAACGCCGAACGCCTCGCCCTCCTCCCCAACGGCGCGATCGTCGTGAACACAGCACGCGGCCCGGTAATCGACGAAAAAGCACTGACAACAGCCCTGCAAACACAACACCTGTCCGGCGCCGGCCTAGACGTCTTCGAAACCGAACCAGTAAACACGGCCAACCCACTACTAGCCCTCGAAAACGTCGTGGTCATGCCGCACGTCGCATGGCTGACCCATGAAACCTGGGCCAGATACTTCGCCGTCGCGACGGAAAACTGCCACCGCCTCACCCGCGGCGACCCCCTCCTCCACCGCGTCCGCTAAGGACCGGGCCCGGTTAAGCCGACCGCACGAGCTCACCCGCGACGGCGTCGAGGGTGCCGGTGACGTCGGACGCGGGCGCGATGGCGCGGCCGTCGGACGCCCAGCAGAACCACCACCCGCCGTCGCGGAAGTCGCAGCCGATCTCGACCCTCCGGCGCGGGCCGCCGTACCGCACGACGCTCACCCAGCTCACGCCGCGCCGCTCGACCAGCCCGCCCGCCAATTCCGGGTGCGCCCGCACGCCCACGTCCAGCGCGGACAGGTGCTCGCGCCGCTCGTTGCGCGGCGACACGTCGATGGTCGCCACGTGCCGTCCCTTGTCGTAACCCATCAGATCCGCCTCTCTGTCCTCGACTCGTCTCATCGGCGGAGGGACGCGGGCGGTGCGCCCGGGGGGCGGGGCGTGCACCGCCCGCGCCGCCTCCACCTCCGGGGCCTATGACCAGCGGCCCCGGAACCGGCGATCAGCGCGAAGTCTCGTGGCTCCTCCGCGCCTCACCGGAACCTCGCGCGCATCTCGGCGCGCTCGCCCTCCCTGACCAGCGCCGCGCGCAATTCCTCGGCCGTCGGACACATCACCGTCGCGTCCACACCCGCACGCGGATCATGCAGACTCGCCACCCACTCCCCCAGCGACCCGTCCACCCGCACGGCCCGAAATATCCGGTGTCCGGCGAATTCGGCGCGAAGCCAGTAAAGAGCGTGATCGTCGGGATGTGTGCGTGTGTCCATTGCCATGACCGTCACCTGCTTCCCGCTGAATCCGTTTCTCGTGATTCACCAACGAGACTGGCCCTACCGGCGTAAATTGTCCCGTGTCCAGAAGAATCCTGGAAGTTCTCGGAAGACAGGAGATCGCTCATGCCGCGAAAGCGGAAGCCGGAAGAACTCCCCCAGCCCCGCACCAACATGTGGGACCTCACCGCGTGGTACCTGCGCTTTCTCAGGAATCAACGAGAGATCTCCGGAACCCAGCTGGGCCATGTCATGGGGGCCAGCACGACGGAGGTCTCCCGAATCGAGACGGGACAGGTCCGACTCGACGGAAAGCGCGCGGCCCTGATCGACCGCAGATGGAAAACTGGGGGCATTCTCGGACATTTGGTCTGGTACGCCAGCCTCGGTCACGATCCCGAATGGTTCTCGCAGTACAAGGAACTCGAACAACGAGCGCGCTTCATCCGCACCTTCGAAGCCCAAGTGATCCCAGGCCTGCTCCAGATCGAGGCCTACGCCCGTGCCCTGATCAGTGGAGTCCCGACTCCCGACCTCGACACAAGACTGGTGAGGCGCATGGAACGGCAAGGAATCTTCACCGCCGATCCCGCCCCGCAACTGGGAGTCGTCGTCTCCCAGCACGCTCTCGAGTGGCCGGTTGGGAGCCCCGAGATCATGAGGGCGCAACTCGCCGCGCTGCTGGAGGCCTCGGAGCGCCACAGCGTCCGGGTGGTGCCCAAGACCTTCGGAACCGGGGCATACCCTGGCCTGGACGGCAGCTTCACCCTCATGTCCGGCGACGACTACGGGGAAGTGGCCTACACCGAGTCACCGGAGGGTGGCCGGTTGGTCTCCTCGCCACCGGACGTCATGCTGTTCGCCGTACGATACGACCGCATATGCGGCAAGGCGCTACCCGAGGGTCCCTCACGGGACCTGATTCGCAAGGTGATGGAGGAGTTCAATGAGCATTAACCCCGCGTGGCGCAAGTCCTCCTACAGCGGTGTTCAGGAGGGGAACTGCGTCGAGGTCGCGGACCTCACCCCCCTGGTCGCGGTCCGCGACTCCAAGAACCCGGACGGCCCCAAGCTCACCCTCAACACCACGACGTGGCACACCCTCACCCGCCGAATCAAGAACGGCGACCACGACCTGTCCTGACCCTGCATGCTCGACGAGCCCTCGACCTGATAGCGGTCGGGGGCTCTGTGTTGTCTGGTCCGAACCCACGTTCAACCTGGACGGACGCTTCCGCATCCCGAGGCCGTGGCCAGAGACCGGAGTATATACTGGCTTGGAGACTGGATATATGGGGGGTGGGCCGTGACCAAGAAGTTGATTGACATCGACGAAGAAGCCCTTGCGGCCGCAGCTGAGCTGTACGGTACCGACACCATGAAGGACACGGTCAACACGGCACTCGCCGAAGCCACCGCCGTGTTGCGCCGCCGCCGGGCCCTTTCGCGGCTCCGTCAACGGGCCTTGGCAGGGCAGTTCGACAGCCTGTACGACAAGGACACCTACCGCCCCAACGCCGCCGACACTGCTGTCTCTTGACCGCTCACTGGCTTGCCGACACTTCCGCCGTCGTCCGGCTGCTTCGCGACGACCGGGCGTACGCCCAATGGGAGGACATGCTCGCCCGCCGCCTCGTCGCCATCTGCCCGATCACCGAACTAGAGGTCTTTTACAGTGCCCGGTCGGCGGCCGACCGTGCCGACCTGCTCGACGAGTTGGGAGAGGTGTTCGGCTGGCTCGCCGTGCCCGATCGGGTGTATGAGCGCGCCTTGGCGGTTCAAACGGAACTGACGGCCCGCGGGCAACACCGCGCCCCCGGCCCCGTTGACCTGGTTGTCGCCGCAACCGCCGACCTGCATGGCGTCACTCTCCTGCACTACGACCGCGACTTCGACCAGATCGCCGACGTGTCCGGCCAGACGATGCAGTGGCTGGCCGAACCCGGAACCCTCGACGTGCCCAAGGCGCGCTAGGCCAGGAGCCCCGCGAGCGGCAGATCATCGCTGTAACGGTCGACCGCATCAGCGATCGAGCTATGGACTGACGCGTCCCTTGAGCGCATAAGGCAACGCCACCACCTGGCACACCCTCACCCACCAGATCAAAAACGGCGACCACGACCTGTAAATCCCCCGACACAAGGCCCCCGGCTCAGCCGGGGGGCCTCAGCTTTTCAATGGACGGTCGGCCGAGCACCTCTCCGGGCTGAGTCCGCGGGTCGGCTTGGCCTGCCGCCAAAGGTGCTACGGGTGGCATTTCTCGTCGGTGGCGACGATGGCAAGGTGCAGGTGAAGGGAGGCGGTCAGCCAGAACCCCCAGCAGACGTCGTTGCCGCACCGGAGGTTGTAGAGCGCGGTGCCGAACCGTGTCTCATCAGAGATCGCTGTTGCCTCCCGTCCGATCTGCTCTTTGACCGGCTCCCACTGAGCGCGAAGCCACCTGATCGCCTCCTCGGGTGACGCGGGCATCTGCCGGATCGCACGGGGCGGCTTGCGGAGCCAGTCGCGAATCTCGCGGGGAGCCAGCTCGCTGTTCGGATCTCGACGGGCGGGATCGTCCCCGTAGGCGTTGCCGTCCATCCGGGACGTGTAGCAGTGCCAGTGCAGTCCGCGCTTCCGCCAGTCGTCGCGGGTCTGGTCCCGCCAGTAGGCGTCGTAGTCGAATGGGTGGACGGTCACGGACTCGGCCCCTCAGCGGACCGGCCCCGCCAAGGGAAGGACGGGGCCAGGCGTGTTGTGTCAGATGTCGAATTCGTTGTTCTTGGCGCTCTTGATAAAGCCCTCCCACTCGTGGCGGTCGAACTCCAGCACGCCGCCGGTCTTGGTGTCGCGCACCGCGACCATGCCGTCCGGCTCGTCCGCCAGATTGGCGGCCACCTCCACGCACCCGCACCCAGAGTTCTCCCCGTTGCACAGAATGCCCTTGACGAACTCATACGGTCGGTTCATCTGCTTCTCTCCTTGAGCCTCCAGCACGGCTGGTCGCCGTGCTCATATGCCGACGGTAGGAGGGCCAAGACGTTGGCTGAAGCAGTTTGCTCGGCTTTGCTTCAGCTCGCGAGAGTGCGGCGGGCGGCTTCGATCAGCGTCCTGGCGCCGGCCCCGTAGACGGCGGCGGCGGCGAACCGGGCGAAGGCCCGCAGGTACAGTCCGACCTCTCGCGGCTGCGTGGGATTCAGTTCGGCCGAAATGGTCTCCACCGTCACCATGCGCTCGTCATGGATCCAGAACGAGCACATGGGGGCATAGCCGTGCGCCGCCCGTGTCAGGATGATCCCGAGATGTAGCCGCGGCAATGAGGAGACGGCGAGCAGACGGTCCAGTTGGCCGAGCATGATTCCGGTATCGGCCATGCCTGCGGTCAGGGCGACCTCGCAGACCACGATGTGAATCCGGTGGTCTCCTCGATAGAGGAGCTGCTGCCGTTCCATGCGAGCTTGAACGGCCGCTTCGACGTCATCCCGCAAGCCGAGTAGATCTATGCCCTCGGTGAGCCTGGCGTGCGCGTATTCCGCCGTCTGAAGGAGCCCTGGGACGAGGAACATCTGGAAGCCGCGCAGGCGCTTGGTCTGCCGCTCCTCTTCGATGATTTTCCGCTGCTGTTCGGCTGTACCGGCCCGATGGAGCCGACGCAATTCGACGTACATCGTCTCGATGCTGCGCATCGTGGCGACCAGGTCGCCGACCTGGTCGTCGACGCCGCAGAGCCGATACCAGGTGCGGATTTCGTCCTCGGTGGGATTCTGCTTGCCATGCTCGATCTTGCTGACCTTGGACGAATGCCAGCCCGCGCGGCCGGCCAATCCCAGGCCGGTCAGGCCGGCGTCCTTGCGAATGTCCCTGAGCCGGGTGCCGAGGGCGTCCCGGGCTTGACGGGCTGGAGTGGACAACGGGCTCAGGTCAGATCGCGTAGTCGGCCGAAGGAATGGCTCGGGACCAGCCCGTGTCACGGGCTCGCCGATACTCGTTCAGGAGGCCCGGATCGTCAGCGAGGGCGAATCCTCCGGAACGACCGTCCGGTTGGAAAAGGCTCAACACGAGTTTCTCGTCGTCGAACAGCCAGCAATCCTCGTCCGGGAACATGATGCCGTTGGACAGGTGACGAGGCAGGTAGCGGACATCTTCACCGGCCTCGACGTTGGCCGGGTCCATGGCGATCTCCCAGCGTACGTAGTCTGTGTGCGGCTCGGTCACCACCCGAAGGCGCTGCACGGAGACCCCTGCCGAGGTGACTTCGCGAACGTGAGTCAGCCACGACCTACGCCACCGGTAGTCGTCCGGCTCGCCGTTCAGCCAGGCGAGGAACGGCCCGTTCTCCTCGTCGACCCCGTACGTGTCCCTCAGTTCCAGGTGGAACGCGCGGCTGGACGAGCGGAACAGCCCGCGGAAGTCCTCACGGCTGATCGGTGTCGGCTCCATCGGTCGCCTTCGGTAGGTGCTTCATCAGTCCTTTCGGCTCGATGATGGCAGTCTCGTGCTCCGGCATGTCGAGTTGGGCGAGAGTCTCGGCGTCCGCGACCTTCCAGCCCTGGATCACGTACACCTCCTTGCCGTTGTACGTCTCATCGGCGTCGTACAGCGTCGGGACTGATCGTTGGTCGTGTCCTTGCCCAGGAACCGCAGCCGCATGATTCTGCCTCCAGATGCAGGTTGCTTGACTTTGCTCAAGCATGAAAAAGCATCAAACGAGGTGGACCGTCTGTCAAAGGGGCAGCTAACGCGGCGGCGACCTGCTCCACCGCGTCCGTTATGACAGCGTTCGCTAGTTGAGGGTGTAGTGGATGGGGAGGCGTTTTAGGCCGCCTACGAACGTTGTTGCGATGGCTTCTGGTTTTCCGGCGAGTTCGATGAAGGTTAGGCGGGGGAGCAGTTCTTCGAAGAAGGCGCGGACCTCTATGCGGGCCAGGGCCGCGCCTAGGCAGTAGTGGACGCCGAATCCGAAGGCCAGGTGTTTGTTCGGGTCGCGGCCGACGTCGAAGCGGAACGGGTCTTCGAAGACTTCCTCGTCGCGGTTTGCGGACGGGTAGGAGAGCAGGAGTGACTCGCCTTCGCGGATTTGGACGCCTCGCAGTTCGCAGTCGTGGACGGCGGTGCGCATGAACTCCTTGACCGGCGTGACCCAGCGGATCATCTCGTCCACGGCGAGCGGCATTAGGTCGGGCTTCGCACGGAGCCGGTCGAGCTGGTCGGGGTGCTCGATGAGCGCGTGCAGGCCGCCGGCGATCGTCGCGCTGGTGGTGTCGTGCCCGGCCGTCGCGACGATGACGTAGTAGGACGCCGTGTCGAAGTCGTTGAGCGGCTCGCCGTCGACGCGCGCGTTGGCGATCGCGGACGCGAGGTCGTCGGTCGGCTCCTTGCGCCGCGCCTCCGTCAGCCCCTGGAAATAGGCGAAGAAGTCGAGCAGGACCGCGATTCTCTCCTCGTTCGACGCCCCGCGCTGGAATTCAGTGTCGTCGCCGCCGAACAGTTCCTGCGTGAGCTTCAGCATCCGGCCGAAGTCGCTCTCGGGCAGCCCGAGCAGCGAGAGGATCACGTACAGCGGGAAGTGCACCGCGATCTCCTGGGCGAAGTCGCATTCGCCGCTCGCGTCGGCCATCCGGTCGACGTACCGCCGGGCGAGTTCCCGGACGCGCGGCTCCAGCGCCCGCATCGCCCGGGGCCGGAACCAGTCGGCGCCGATCGCCCGGACGACCCGGTGGTCGGGGTCGTCCATGTGGACGAGGGTGCGCAGCGCGATGCCCTCCTCCGCCCGCTGCCGGTTCACCGCGTCGAGGGTGGCGCTGGCGAGGATCGGTCGCGGCGCGTTGATGAAGAGCTGGTGGTTGCGCTCGACCTCCATGACGTCCGCGTGTTTGGTGACGGCCCAGAACGGGTTGTAGCCGGGCGCGTCCACGTGGTGCACCGGCGACTCGCGGCGCAGCAGCGCGAGGGACTCGTGCAGCAGGCGGTCGTCGGCGTAGGTCCTCGGGTCGACGATGGCGAGTCCCGCCTCGTCCACGGTCAGCGTCATGCGTCCGCTCCTCCGTCACGTGTTCCGCGTGATCAACTTACTCGCCCGCCCGCGGGGTCCCGGCGCGCCTGCGGGTCTTGGCGAACTCGGCCGCGCCGCGGGCGGCGTCGTCCAGCGATCCGAGGCCGTGGTGGTGTTCGGCGGCGATCGCCTCGTCCTCCGGCAGGCCCTCGGTGTCCAGTACCGACAGGCGGTCGCCGCGCAGGCACGTTTGCGGGTGCCCGGCCAGTTCGGCTGCCAGTTGCTCAGCGGCCGCCCGCGACGTTCCCGGCGGGACAAGGCGGTTCGCGAGGCCGATGTCGAACGCCTCTCGCGCGCTCACCGGACGGCCCGTGAGGATCAGGTCCATGGCGCGGCTCGTGCCGATCAGCCTGGGGAGACGGAACGTCCCGCCGTCCACCAGCGGGACGCCCCAGCGGCGGCAGTAGACCCCGAACGTCGCGTCCTCCTCGGCGATGCGCAGGTCGCACCAGAGCGCCAGTTCCAGCCCGCCCGCGACCGCGTGTCCGGCGACGGCCGCGATTACCGGTTTGGTGAGCCGCATCCGGGTGCAGCCAAGCGGGCCGTCCGCCGGAGGCGGGTCGACGCGCGGGCCGTGCCCGGTGGTGATCGACGTGAGGTCGGCGCCGGAGCAGAACGTCCCGCCCTCGCCCCACAGGACGGCGACGCTCGCGCCCTCGTCCGCGTCGAATGCGCGGAACGCGTCGGCGAGTGCGCGGGCCGTCGCCCCGTCCACGGCGTTCCGGGTCTCGGGACGGGACATGACGACCGTCATGACCGCCCCGTCCCGCTCGACCCGCACCGTCAACGGAACCTCCCGTCCGCCGATCGGCCACGGCCGCCGGCCAGGTCCTTCACGCGTTCCAGATCCTCCGGCGTCGGCGGGACGCGGGCGGGCGTAACGGCGCGCGACGACGGCCTTGCGGTCCATACCCGGGTCGGCGCGTTCGCATGCCGCCCGCTGCGGCCCCGGTCGGGGGTGCATTACGATTCAGCTTCGCGTGATGGAAGGCTGCAATCTGGGGAGGGTCTCCGCCGGTCGGGATACGATTTCGGCCAGTTATGGACAGCCTTCAGATCCGCCCGCTCACCGCCCGTTCCGTCGTCCTGAGCACGCTGCTGGGCGTCCATCCGCCGCGGCTCCCGGCCCGCTATCTGGTCCGCGTCGGCGAGTTGTTCGGGATCGCGGAGGGGACGATCCGGGTCGCGCTGTCCCGCATGGTGAACTCCGGCGACCTCGTCCAGGCGGGCGGCACGTACGCGCTCACCGAACGCCTCCTCGAACGCCAGGCCCGGCAGGACGAGAGCCGCCTGCCCCCCGTGCTCCCCTGGGACGGCGTCTGGGAGATCGCCGTCATCACCGCCGAGCGGCGACCCGCCGCCGACCGGGCCGCGCTCCGGCAGGCCATGTCCGCGCTCCGGCTCGCCGAGCTCCGCGAGGGCACCTGGCTGCGTCCGGCGAACCTGACCCGGCGGCGGCCAGACATCGTCGTCCGCCAGTGCACGTTCCTCAAGGGACGTCCGGAGGAGGAGCCCGCCACGCTGGCCGCCGCCCTCTGGGACCTGGACGCCTGGGCCGCCAAGGCGCACGCGCTCAGCACGGCCCTGACGGAGGCCACCGCGATCGCCGAGCGCTTCACCCTCGCCGCCGCGATCCTCCGCCACCTGGTGAACGACCCGCTGCTACCCGCCGAGCTGCTCCCGTCCGGCTGGCCGGGGCCGAACCTCCGCGTCCAGTACGAGCACTTCGAGAGCGAGTTCGAGCAGCTCCTCAGCGAGCACGTCCTGACCTGAGCTGCCGCTATTCGTCGTCCGCGCGGGGGTTCAGGGTTCCGGCCCATTCCAGGTCGGACAGCTTGTGGATGGCCTCCATGACCTCGTCGGTGATGACGCGGCGGGCCTGCCCGGGCGGCAGGTCGCGGTAGCGGGAGAAGTCCATCGGCTCGCCGAAGCGGACCGTGGGACGGACGTTCAGCCGCGGCCGCCACGTGCCCAGCGGGATGATCTGGTCGGTCCCGCCGAGCGCGACGGGGACGACCTTGGCCCCGGACTTGAGAGCGAGCCACGCGACGCCCCTGCGTCCCAGGTAGAGGCGGCCGTCCGGGGAGCGGCTCCCCTCCGGATAGATCGCGACGCCGCCGCCCGCGTCGAGGTAGCCGACCATCTGCTCCAGGGCGGCGACGGCGGCGCGGGTGGGGCCGCGCCTGATCGGGACGTTCCCCAGCGCGAGCATGCCCCACCGGATCGCGCGTCCGGCCCGGCCTGGCAGCTCGAAGTACTCGGCCCGCGCCAGCCACCACAGCCGGCGCGGGATGACGGGGGACAGGACGAAGCTGTCCGCCATCGACAGATGGTTGCTCGCGAGGATGAACGGCCCGTGGGCCGGGATGTTCTCCCTGCCCTCGACTCGCGGGCGCAGCAGCACGCGGAGCAGGGGCCCGACCGTGCGCGACAAGACACCGTAGTACACGCAGCCTCCCGTGACTCGGCGCACCGGGGACGGGGTGCGCGAGCCCGAATCTAGGAAGCCTCGCGCCGGTTCGCATCCGCCATGTGACCAGCCTCATGCGCACGCACTGGTAATTAATCGAACGAGCGATTATTTTAGACCGTGAGCAGGACGCGCATCGAGCAAGGAGGCAGAGATGCATGAGCGAGGCAAGCCCGTCGCCGTCATGGTGGTGGTGTCGCTGATCGGCCTGATCTTCGCGGGGTCGTTCCTCGGGGCCCTGCACCAGCTGGAGCCGCACGAGGTGCCCGTCGCCGTCGTCGCGCCGCGGAACGCGGTCGACCGGCTCGGCACGATGATGGACGCGAAGGCCGACGGCGCCTTCGACCTCAAGGCCTACGGCGACGAGAAGAAGGCGCGGGACGCACTGCTCGAACGCGACGTCGACGCGGTCTTCGTCCCCAGGCAGAGCGCTTCCGGGCAAAGTGGCGCAGGCCAGGGCGCTGCGCAGGGTGGCGCGAAGCTGATTCTCGCGGGGGCCAACGGGAAGATCGAGCAGGCCGCGCTGACCACCGCGTTCCACGGCGTCGGCCAGGCCACCGGGCAGCAGGTCGCGGTCGAGGACGTCCGGCCGCTGCCCGCCGACGACAACAACGGCGTGTCCGCGATCTTCTTCGTGATCACGACCGTCATCCCGGCCGTGATCCTGGCCGTCATGCTCGCGGTGGTCGCGCCGAAGGCCGGCGCCGGACAGCGGACGGCGCTACTGGCGGCCGGCTCCCTCGCGGTCGGCGGGGTCAACGCCTGGGTCGCCGCCGGACTCACCGGCGCGCTCACCGGCGCCCCGCTGGAGCTGTGGGGGCTGGCCGCCCTGCTGGTGTTCGCGGTCGGCTCGTTCGCCGCGGGCGCGCTGCGCGTCGCAGGACCGCCCGCGCTCGCCCTGGCCGTGCTGCTGTTCATCCCGATCGGCGTCCCGGCGAGCGGCGGCCCGATCGGCCCGCAGTTCATCCCCCAGTGGTTCGCGGCGATCGGCGACTGGCTGCCCGTCGCGGCCGCCATCGACGCCGTGCGCAACACCGTCTACTTCGACGGCAACGCGACCGGCGGGCCGCTGCTCGTGCTGGCACTGTGGGCCGTCGCAGGGATCGCGCTGGTCCTGGTCCCGAAGAAGGCGCGGCGGCGGAACCACGCCGCCGCGACGGAACCCGCCGCGAGCTCATGAGGCGACCGCGGCCCGAGGCCGAAGGCAGGTTCACCGGGCGGACCGGTGGACCTGTCCGGCACGCTGCACTTGTAATACGAACGGGTCATGGGGAACGGGAGGGAGCGAGAGGTGCCGACAAGGCCGGAGGGGACGGCGCGCAGGCGTCCGGGACGCCCGCCGAAGACGCAGGCCGGGGACACCAAGTCCGAGCTCGTCGAGGCGGCGCTGCGGCTCTTCGCGCAGAAGGGGTACACGGGCACCTCGATCCGCGCGATCGCCCGCGAGGTCGGGCTGAGCGAGAGCGTCCTCTACGCGCACTTCGCCAGCAAGCAGGACATCTTCGACGCGGCCGTGGCCAAGCTGGGGCCGCAGGGCCTCGTCACCGGGCGGGAGAGCCTGGACCCGGAACTCGCCGACCGCGACCCCGCCGCGTACATCCGCGCGCTGGTCGCGCACGTCCTCGACGCCTGGGACTCCCCCAGCGGACGGCTGTTCATCAGCCTGATGGTGCGGGACGGGCTCGTCCACAGCGCCGCGATGGGCGACACCATCGGACGGTCCATGGACGAGACGGGCTCGCTGTTCCAGCGGTGGATCGACGCGGGCTGGATCCCGGCCGACCTGGGCCGCCCCGCCGACCTGGCCTGGGCCCTGTTCGGGCCGATCGGCCAGGCGCGGCTACTGTGGTTGCACGCCGACGCCGCGCCCGAGGAACGGCAGGACGCCCGAGCGCGGGCGATGCGACACACCGAACTGTTCATCAGGGCGGTCTTCCGCGAGCGGCGGAAGTCCCCGGACGGATGACCGCGAGGACGTGATCATCGATGACGGGCCTGAACGGTGACGTCACGCGGGCGCCGGTGGATACGGTGCCTAGCGTGCCCGAGACGATCCGGATCCTGCTGGCCGAGGACGTCGCGCTGCTGCGCGGCGCCCTGACCGGCCTGCTCGACCTGGAACCCGACCTGGAGGTCGTGGCGGAGATCGCCAGCGGCGACGCGATCGTGAAGGCGGCGCTGCGGCACCGTCCCGACGTCGCCGTCCTCGACGTGGACCTGCCCGGCGTCGACGGCGTCACCGCCGCCGCCGAGCTGCACGAGCGGCTGCCGGAGTGCCGCGTGCTCATCCTGACGGGCCTCGGCCGTCCCGGCGACCTGCGGCGCGCGCTCGACGCGCACGCGAACGGGTTCGTCCTCAAGGACGTGCCGCCCGCCGAGCTCGCCGCCGCGATCCGCAGGGTCGCGGCGGGCGAGCAGGTCGTCGACCCGCAGCTCGCGCTGGTCGCGCTGCGGCAGCCGGAGAGCCCGCTGACCCCCCGGGAGGCGCAGGTGCTGCGGCTGGCGGCCGAGGGCGCGGACGTGGACGACATCGCGCTCGTCCTCAGCCTCACGGTCGGGACCGTCCGCAACTACCTGGCGAGCTGCATCACCAAGCTGAACGCGCGCAACCGGATCGACGCGGTCCGGATCGCCCGCGAGTTCGGCTGGGTGTGACGAAGATCTGGGTTTGACGCGCGTATGAGAAACGCATGGTCCGACCCTCGGGCGATTCACATGCGGATCGGTGCGCACCGCACTGGCCAGCGCGAACGCGCGGTGACACGCTCCGGGGCATGGTGGGGGAACCTTTGCGCGGACGCGCGGCCGAGGCCGCCGGGATCGATCGGCTCCTCGCCGGCGCCCGCTCGGGCGCGGGCGGCGGCGTCCTGATCCTGCGCGGCGAGGCCGGGATCGGGAAGACCGCGCTGCTGGACCGCGCCGAGTCGCGGGCGGCGGGCATGCGCGTCCTGCGGGGCGGCGGGATCGAGGCGGAGTCCGGGATCCCGTTCGCGGCCCTGCACCTCCTCCTCGCCGACCGCGCCGACCGCATCGACACCCTGCCCGCCCCGCAGGCCGCCGCGATGCGCGCCGCGCTCGGTCTGGCCCGACCCGACTCCGGCGACAAGCTCCTCATCGGTTTGGCCCTGCTCACGCTCCTCGGCGAACCCGCGGACGCCCCGCTGCTGTGTCTCATCGACGACGCGCAGTGGCTCGACCGGGAATCGGCGGACGCGCTGCTGTTCGCCGCCCGCCGCGTCGCGTCGCGCGGCATCGTCTTCCTCATCGCGATACGCGACATCACGACGCGCAACATTGCAATGCGCGATGGCGGCTGGTCGCGCACCGGACTCCCGGAATTCCACCTGACCGGCCTCGAAAGCGAGGACGCGCGGCTCCTCCTGGACGAGCGCGCCCCCGACCTGCCCGCCGAGCGGCGCGACGACCTGGTGGAGCAGGCACGCGGCAACCCCCTCGCCCTGCTCGCGTTCGCCGCCGCCGGGTCGGGACGGCTCGCCGACGTCCCGGCGGAGTTCGAGCGCGCCGTCCGCGACCTGCCCGAACCGGCGCGGCTGCTGCTCGCCGTCGCCGCCGCCGACGACTCCGGCGAGCCGGGCGCGATCGTCCAGGCCGCGCGGGACCTCGGCGTCCCGCTCGACGCGCTGGAGGCGGCGGAGGACGCGGGCCTGGTCACCGTGTCCCGGGCCGCGATCGGCTTCCGGCATCCGCTGCTGCGCGCGGCCGCGTACCAGGGCGTTCCGGTCACGCGGCGGATCGCCGTCCACCGCGCGCTCGCCGCGGTGCACGCGCGGGGAGGCGACACGGACCTGCGGGTCCGGCACCTCGCCACCGCCGCCCTCGGGACGGACGAGACCGTCGCCGCCGAGCTGGAGTCCGCCGCCGCCGACATCCTGGACCGGTCGGGCCCGTCCGGCGCGGCGTCCGCCTACGAGCGCGCCGCCCGCCTCGCCGGCGACCCGGAGGTCCGCGCCCGCCGCCTCGCCGCCGCCGCCGAGGCGGAACTGGCCGCCGGACGGCTCGGCCGCGCCCGGACGCTCGCCGACGAGGCAGCCCGCACGGGCGGTGCGGAGCGCACGCGGGCGCGGGTCGACATCGTGCGGGCGGGCGTCGAGCTGGAGCACGGCGTCCCGCAGACCGCCGGACGTCTGCTGCTGGAGCGGGCCCGCGCCTACGGCGATCCGGAGCTCCGGTCACGGATGCTGGAAGAGGCCGTGTTCCACGCGTGGTCGTGCGGAGATCGCGCGACGGCCGTCCAGGCAAGGGACGGGTTCGCGGACGGGCTTCCGGACGAAGAACAGGCGTCCGTCATGCTCAGGGCGCTGTCAGCACTGCTCGACGACGACCCGGCGACGGCCCGGCGGCTGCTCGCGGGCGTGCCCATCGAGGACGAGCGGCTCCGGCTGCTCGCCGCGGAGGTGACGCTGCTGGCCGGGGACGACGCGTCCGCCGCCGAGATGTCCGCGCACCTCGTGGACCGGTGCCGCCGCCGCGGGCTGCACGGCCTCGTGCCGCGCGCGCTGGCCGTCCAGGCGTGGTCGCGGCTCTTCCACGGCGCGCACGACGAGGCCCGCGCGCTGGCCCGCGAGGCGCTGGAGATCGCCGAGGACGCGGGCCAGCGACGCCAGGCCGCCGTGCTCCGGACGATCCAGGCGCGGCAGGCGGCGGTCGAGGGCGACGAGGTCCGCTGCCGCGCGCTCTCCGCCGACGGACGGGTCGGCGCCGCGCTCGGCCTGCTCGCCCTCGGCCTGGGACGTCCCGACGACGCGCTGGAACACCTCCAGGACGCGCGCCGCGACACCACGGCGTCCACGCCGCCGGAGATCCTGACCCTCGCCGACTCCGTCGGAGCCGCCGCCGTGACCGGCCGCCAGGAGGCGGGCGCGGAGGCGATGGCCCGGTTGGAGGCGTTCGCCCGCAACGCCGGGCAGCCGTGGGCCGACGGCGTCGCGTCCCGCTGCCGGGCGCTGCTCACCGCCGACCCCGACGAGGCGGAGCGGCACTTCACGCTCGCGCTCGCGTCCCACCGGGAGGGCGGGCGGCCGTTCGAGCGCGCCCGCACGGAGCTGCTGTACGGGGAGTGGCTGCGCAGGTCGCGGCGCCGCGCGCAGGCCAGGGCCCGGCTCCGCGCCGCGCTGGACATCTTCGAGCGGCTCGGCGCCGTCCCGTGGGCGGAGCGGGCGCGCGGCGAGCTGCGGGCCGCGGGCCAGGGCATCAGAACGGGCGGTGACGATCTGCCCGGACAGCTGACCGCGCAGGAGATGCAGGTCGTCCGGCTGGCGATGACCGGCGCGACGAACCGGCAGATCGCGGCCCGGCTGCGGCTGAGCCACCGGACGGTCGCCTACCACCTCTACAAGGCGTTCCCGAAGCTCGGCGTGGCGTCCCGGGCCGAACTCCACCGGCACATCCCCGCCTGACGCTCGCGCCACAAAACCACCTCCCGAAAAATATTCAAGCGCTTATTTCCCTTGATCCGGCGGCCCCGGCGTTTCATCATCCGATGGGACGGCGTTGGGGGGCCGGTGAGCAGAGCGTGACCAGGGCGCGACAGGACGAGCCCGAACGGCGGCGAGACGCGCCCGCGGAGCCGAGTGGCCGCGCGGGCCGTACGCCCCTTTTCGCGCGCGCGATCACCGGCATGTACCTCGTGCTGATGCTGCAGACGCGGCTGGTGAAGCAGGCGGAGACGGGACCGTCCCACATGATGCTGTCCGCCACCGCCGTGATCATCGGCATCTTCGGGGTGCAGTGGCTGCTCGTCCTGTACGGGCCGCGGTCGCAGCGGCCCCGCCGCTGGGTGATCGTGACACATCTCACGGTGCAGACGGCGCTGGCCCTGCTGCCGCTGCTGGTGTTCGGCACCGACTGGTATCCGGTCGTGGGCGGGTTCCTCGCCGGGTCGATGCTGCTCCTGCTGCGTCCGCCGCTGTCGTGGTTCATGGTGGCGGGCGTCGCGGCCGGTGAGGGCCTGCTGCGCTACTACCAGGGCTGGTCGGCGGTCGACGTGTCGTTCTGCGTGATGGCGACCGTGAACGTCGGCATCTCGATGTACGCGATCACACGGCTGTCGGGGTTCGTCCGGGAGCTGCACGCGACGCGGGCGCACTTCGCGGCGGCCGCGGCGGCGCGGGAGCGGCTGGAGGCGGCGGGCAGCCTCCGCGCGGTGCTCGGCGCGGCGCTCACCCGGATCGAGGAGGTCAGCCGGCGCGCCCGCGACCGCCTCCCGGTCGACGCCGCGGCGGCCCGCGACGACCTGGACGAGGTCGCCCGCACCGCCCGGCGTGCGGCGACGGACGTCCGGTCGATCGTCGGGGCGCTGCAGGGACCGTCCAGGCGGCGGGAGCGTCCGGGCCGCGTGACGCAGTCCCGCCTCGCCTGGACGATCATGGTCATCCTGACCGTCGGCTTCGCCTGGCAGCAGGTCATCTACGTCTACGCCGGAACGGACGGCTCCTGGCGCGCGACCGCCGCGGCCGTCGCGGTGACGGTGGCGATCTCCGCGCTGGTGCTGCGGCACTCGTCGACCGTCCTGCGCAGGCGGCGCCCGCGCGGCGGGGCGTGGACGCTCACCGCGCAGATCCTGCTGGTCTTCGTCCCGTACGCGCTGTTCGGCCAGGAGTGGGCGACGATGGCGTGCCTCGCGACCGGTTCGGTGCTGCTGGTCTCGCGCGGACGCTGGGCATGGATCCTGTTCTCGCTGACCATCGTGGCGTGGTGCGTGCCCGCGCTGTGGACGTCACACGGCGCCCTGTTCCACCTCTACACGTCCGCGATCTCGGTGCAGATCGGCGTGGTCGTCTACGCGCTGTACCGGCTGCCGATGCTGGCCCGCGAGGTCGACGTCGCCCGGGAGCGGCTGGCGCGGATGGCGGCGCTGCACGAGCGGCTGCGCATCTCCCGCGACGTCCACGACCTGCTCGGCCTCGGCCTGTCGACGATCACCGTGAAGGCGGAGCTGGCGCGGCGGCTCGTCACGTCCGACCCGTCCCGGGCCGCCGCCGAGATCGGCGAGCTGGCCGACCTGGCGGAGCGGTCCCGGGCGGAGGCCCGCGCGGTCGCCGAGGACGACCCCGCCCTGTCCCTCCGCGACGAGGCCGTGTCGGCACGGGCCGCGCTCGCCGCCGCGGGCGCGGACGTCCACGTGGACCTGCCGGACGAGGCCGACCTGCCGCCGTCCGCCCCGGTGGACGGCGTGCTGGCCGCCGTGCTCCGCGAATCCGTCACCAACGTCCTGCGGCACGCGCATCCGGAGCACTGCGCCGTCACCGTCGCCGTCCAGGACGGTGCGGTACGGCTCACGGTGCACAACGACGGCGTTATCCCGCCGTCGTTCACGGGCTCCGACCCGGGCACCGGGAAGGGCCTGTCCAACCTGACGGCCCGCACGGGCGCGCTGGGCGGCTCCCTCTCCGCCGGGACGGACGGCAAAGGCGGTTTCACACTCGTCGCAGAGGTGCCTCTAGCTGCGGGTTCGGGCACGCGGGAAGTGCCCCGTCACATGACGGATTCGCCCCTCCCCTTCCGTGCCTAGCGTTCCGGTCATGAAGCAGGACTTCGACCTTGACCGCTATGTGCGCAATTCCAAGGCGGTCGATCTGTCGGGGGTGGAGTGGGAGAGGATCTCCGCCTACCCCGTCTCGGGTGCGGAGGCCCGCACGCTGACGTTCATGATGGACATCGAGACGCACACCGTGATGTACGCGCGCGACCTGCTCGCGACCCGGGCCGCGTTCGACCCGGAGATCACGGCGTTCATGAGCTGCTGGATCTACGAGGAGTTCTGGCACGGTGAGGCGTTCTCCCGGTTCCTCGGCGAGGCGGGCTTCACGCTGGCGCCCGACCGCGAGCGGGTGACCGTCGCGTCGCCGTACCCCACCAAGGTCGCCCGCAACGAGCGGATCCGCCGCGCGCTCGGCCGCGGCGTCTACACCGGGCATCTCGCGTCGATGGTCGGCTCAGCGCTGTCGAAGGACTTCATCGCGATCCAGATGACGTGGGGCGCGATGAACGAGCTCAGCGCCATCAACAGCTACCAGTCGATGATCGAGAAGAGCGGCAACCCGGTGCTCCGCGACATCCTGCGGCGCATCATCAAGGACGAGCGCCGCCACTTCGCGTTCTACCGGGCGCAGGCGCGCCGCCGGCTGGAGCGCAGCGCGCGGGCGCGGCGGATGGCGCGGTGGGCGATGGAGCGGCTGTGGGCGCCCGTGGGGACGGGCCTGCGCCCGCAGGAGGAGAGCGACTTCGCCCTCGTCTGGCTGTTCGGCGACGACGACGGGCTCGACCGGCTGCGCCGCCTCGACGCCACCATCGCGCAGCTTCCCGGATTCGCCGACGCGGCGCTCGCGCAGAAGGCGCGGCTCCGCTCGCTGGAGCGCCTCCCCCGCGACCGCGTACCCCGAATGGCCTCCGACTGGGCGCTCGCCCACGCCGGCGTACACAGGGAGAAGCAAGCAGCATGAACGATGCCCCCACGCCAGACGGCCTTGCGGGACGGACGGTCCTGCTCACCGGAGTCACCGGTTTCATCGGGCAGGCGCTGCTGGAACGCATCCTGTCCCGGCATCCTGAGACGCGCGTCGTCGCGGTGCTGCGCGAGAAGCCGGGCGTCACCGCCGGCCAGCGGCTGGACGAGCTGGTCACCAAGCCCGTGTTCTGGCCGTGGCGGGAACGGGTCGGCGACGACGCGGCCCGCGAGATCGTGCGGGAGCGGGTGCGGGTCGTCGCGGCCGAGCTCACCGAGTCCGTGCCGGAGCTGCCGGACGACATCGACGCCGTGATCCACGGCGCGTCGATCGTGTCGTTCGACCCGCCGATCGACGAGGCGTTCCAGACGAACGTGGTCGGCACCGTCGCGCTGTACGAGGCCGTCCGGCGGGCCGGGCAGCGGTCGGGGAAGACGCCGCACATCGTGCACGTGTCCACGGCGTACGTGGCGGGGTCGCGGAAGGGCATCGTCCCGGAGACGACCCTCGACCACGCCATCGACTGGGAGACCGAGCTGGAGTGCGCGGTCGAGGCGCGCCGGTCGGTGGAACGTGACTCGCGGCGTCCCGAGGTGCTCGGACGCCTCCGCGCCGCCGCGCTGAAGGAGCAGGGCAAGGCGGGCCCGACCGCCGTGGCCGCCGACACCGAGCGCCGCCGCCGCGAGGAGGTTGACGACCGGCTCGTCGCGTACGGGCGGGAACGGGCCCGCAGCCTCGGCTGGCCCGACGTCTACACCCTGACCAAGGCTCTCGGCGAGCGCGCTGCGGAGCAGACGGCGACCGATGTGCCGCTGTCGATCGTCCGTCCCGCGATCGTGGAGAGCAGCCTGGAGCTCCCGTACCCGGGCTGGATCGACGGGTTCAAGATGGCGGACCCGCTGATCCTCGCCTACGGGCAGGGCATGCTGCGGGCGCTCGCCGGGATCCCGGACGGCATCGTCGACATCATCCCCGTCGACCTGGTGGTGAGCGCGCTGCTCGCCGCCGCGGCCGTGCCGCCGGAGCCGGGCACGCCCGCGTACTACCACGTCGGGTCCGGGGCCCGGAACCCGTTGTCGTTGCAGCGGCTGGTCGAGCTCGTCAAGGAGTACTTCGACGAGCATCCGCTGCCGGGCACCGACGGGCGCGGGGCGATCCGTCCGCGCGAGCTGACGCTGCTCAGCGAAGGCCGCGCCGAACGCATGCTCGGCACCGCCGAACGCGCCATGGACTTCGCCGAGAAGGCACTGATGGCGCTGCCCAGCGGCGACCGCACCCGCGGCTGGCAGCGCAACCTGTACAAGCAGGGCCGCGAGGTCCGGATGCTGCGCCGCTACCGCGACCTGTACGGCGCGTACGGCGCCGCCGAGGTCGTCTACGCCGACGGCGCCACGCTCGCGCTCGACCAGTCGCTGCCGGACGGCGCGGGCTGCGACTCGGCCGTCATCGACTGGGCGCACTACCTCCGCGACGTGCACTGCCCGGCCGTGACCTCCGCGTTCCGGCACGCGCAGGCGCCCGCCCCGCAGCCGCGCCCGATCGGGACGTCGGCGCGCCCCGCCAAGCCGCCCGCCGCGTTCGAGGAGCGGAGCGACGTCGTCGCCGTGTTCGACCTCGACGGCACGATCATCGCGTCCGACGTCGTCGAGGCGCACCTGTGGGCCCGGCTGCTGGACGCCCCGCTGAAGGCCTGGCCGAGCACGCTGCTGCCCGTCCTGCGGAAGGTGCCGCACTACCTGCGCACCGAGCACCGCGACCGCGGCGAGTTCCTCCGCGAGTTCGTCCAGCGCTACGAGGGCGCGGACGAGGAACAGCTGCGCGCGCTGGCCCGCGACAGGCTCGGGGACGTGCTGTTGCGCCGCGCCTGGCCGCAGGCGATCCGCCGCATCCGCAACCACCGCGCGGCCGGGCACCGCACCGTCCTGCTCACCGGCGCCGTGGACGTCTTCGTCGAGCCGCTCCGCACGCTCTTCGACGACATGCTCGCCGCCCGCCTCCGGGTCGTCGACGGACGCTGCACCGGCAGCTTCGAGCAGCCGCCGCTGATCGGCGAGGCGCGCGCCGCGTGGCTGCGGGCCTGGGCCCGCGACGAGGGCGTCGACCTCGCCGGAAGCTGGGCGTACGGCGACCACTACTCCGACCTGCCCGTGTTGCAGCAGGTCGGGAACCCCGTCGCCGTCAACCCCGACGCCCGCCTGTACCGTCATGCGAAGCGGCAGCGCTGGACGATCGCCGACTGGGACGGCGACTCCGGCGCCGTCTCCACGCTCCTGGACGCCGCCCTGGAAGGCGCATCCCAGAAAGGTGGGGTCCGATGATCCTGGCGCTGGAGTACCACCGCTCCCCCGCCCGCTACCTGGCCGCCGCGCGGCTGCCAGGACGGCTGCGTCCGGCGGCCGTGCCGTCGCTGGCGCCGCTGCGGCTGACGTCCAAGCCCCCGCCCGGGAAGCCGGGGCCCGGCTGGGTGCGGCTGCGTCCCGTGCTGTCCGGGATCTGCGGCTCCGACCTGGCGATGGCGGCCGGGAAGGTCTCCCCGTACCTGGCGCCGCTGACCTCGATGCCGTTCGTGCCGGGCCACGAGGTCGTCGCCGAGCTGATGGACGACGCCGGCGACGGCATGCCCACCGGGACCCGCGTCGTCCTGGACCCGGTGCTGCCGTGCCGGGCGCGCGGCACCGGCCCGTGCCCGCCCTGCGCGGAGGGCAACGAGAACCGCTGCGACCACGTGAACGCCGGACGGATCTCGTCCGGGCTCCAGACCGGGTTCTGCGCCGACACGGGCGGCGGCTGGTCGGAGCGGCTCGTCGCGCACCGCACCCAGCTGCACCGGGTGCCGGAGTCGCTGGCGTCCGAGCGGGCCGTGCTGGCGGAGCCGCTGGCGTGCGCGGTGCGGTCCGTCCGCCGGATCGACGTGCCGCGCGGGACGTCGATCGTCGTGGTCGGCGCCGGGACGGTCGGGCTGCTGACCGTCCTCGCGCTCCGCGAGCTGACCCCCGCCGGGCCGATCACGGTCATCGCCCGGCACGCGGGCCAGCGGCGCCGCGCCCGCGCGCTCGGCGCCACCGAGACGATCGACCCGTCGGCGGCACTCCGCGGATTGCGGCGCATCACGGGCGGCTCGCTCGTCCGGCCCGAGCTAGGCCCCGGTTACCTGCTCGGCGGCGCCGACATCGTCGTCGAGTGCACCGGCGGCGAGGGGCTCGACACGGCGCTGCGGCTCGTCCGCGCGGGCGGGACGGTGCTGCTGTCCGGGATGCCGTCCAAGCCCGCCGACCTGACGCCCGCCTGGTACCGGGAGCTGAACATCGTCGGCTCCTACGCCAGCCGCGGCGCGGACGACTTCCAGGCCGCGATCGACCTGGCCTCGCACGACGCGCTCGACGGCTTCGTCGACAGCGTCTACCCCCTGACCCGCTGGCGGGACGCGCTGTCGCACGCCCTGTCCGCCGGACGCTCCGGCAGCGTCAAGATCGCCTTTGATCCGCAGAACGGCGACCGCCGACCACCGAACGGCGATACCCCCGACCACCTCGATCGCGAAGGAGCCGTTGGATGAGCAGACCGGGACTCGTGCTGGAGGTGGACGAGCGGACCCCCCCGCTTCTCGTGCACGAAGGAGAAGGGTTCCGGCTGGAGCGGTTCCCGCTCGGCACCCGCGTCATCTACCCGCCGGACTCGCTGCCCGGCGTCCGCGACGTGACCGGCCGGATCCGCGACGCGCTGCTGCACCCGCTCGGCAGCGAGCCGCTCCCCGAACTGCTGCACTCCGGCATGCGGCTGACGATCGTGTTCGACGACCTGTCCCTGCCGCTGCCGCCGATGCGGGCGCCCGACGTCCGCGGCCGGGTCATCGAGCAGGTGCTGGAGATGGCCGCGTCCGCCGGGGTGGACGACGTCGAGCTCATCGCCGGCAACGCGCTGCACCGCCGGATGACGCCCGCCGAGATCAAGCACATCGTCGGCGAGCGCGTCTTCAACTCGTTCTGGCCGGACAAGCTCGGCAACCACGACGCCGAGGACCGCGACAACCTCACCCTGCTCGGCCAGACCCGGCACGGCGAGGACGTCGAGATCAACAAGCGGGCCGCCGAGAGCGACCTCATCGTGTACGTGAACATCACGCTGGTCGCGATGAGCGGCGGCGCGAAGTCGGTGTCGGTGGGGCTGGCGTCGTACAAGAGCCTGCGGCACCACCACAACGTGCACACGCTGCGGCACTCCCGTTCGTTCAACGACCCGCCGAACTCGGCGATGCACCATTCGTACGACCGGATGCACAAACTGCTGTCCGAGTCGGTGCGCGTGTTCCACATCGAGTGCACGGTCAACAACGACCAGTTCCCGTCACCGTTCGAGTTCCTGAACAAGCGCGAATGGGAGTGGACTCTCAAGGACCAGGCGAAATTCCTCGCCGGAAAACGCGCCAACGACCTCGCCCCCGCCAGCGCACGGCACCGGGTGTGGCAGAACATGCGCGCCCCCTACGGGGTGACGGGCGTACACGCGGGGGCTACGGACCTCGTCCATGAGAAGACGCTCGCCAACGTGCACCGGCAGCAGCTCACCGAGGTGCAGGGCCAGTCGGACGTCCTCATGCTCGGCCTGCCGTACCTGTGCCCGTACAACGTGAACTCGGTGATGAACCCGATCCTCGTGTACAGCCTGGGGCTCGGCTACTACTTCAACATGTACAAGAACAAGCCGCTCGTCCGGGAGGGCGGCGCGCTCATCATGTACCACCCGATGAAGTCGGAGTTCCATCCGCTGCACCACCCGTCGTACATCGACTTCTACGAAGAGGTGCTGACGCAGACGACCGACCCGGCGACGATCGAGACGAAGTACGAGGAGCAGTACGCGACCGATCCCTGGTACGTCCACCTGTACCGGAATTCGTACGCGTACCACGGCGTCCACCCGTTCTACATGTGGTACTGGGGTGCGCACGCGCTGTCGCATCTCGGCGACGTCATCTGCGTGGGCGCGGACCGGCGCGTCGCGTCCCGGCTCGGGTTCCGCGCGGCCAGCACTCTCGCGGACGCGCTGGAAATGGCGGGCGAGACGGTCGGGCGCAGCCCGTCCCTCACCTACCTGCACACCCCGCCGATGACGCTGGCGGACGTCCGATGAGCGGCGGCGGAAAGCGCGGCCGGATGAAGCTCGTCGAAGAGGTCCGGCTGCTGCGCCGGGGCCGCGACTGGCGCGGCCGCGCCCCGGCCCCCCGGTCGGCGCAGCCGTGGCAGGAGGGCCCGCGCAGCCGCCCGTTCCCCACCGAGTGGGCGCGAACGCCGCTCGCCATCGCGGCCCGCAAGGTCGCGTTCGACGGCGTCCTCAGGACGGCCACGTGGAGCCAGACCCGTCCCGAGATCCACGGCGCGGACGTCCTCGACGAGCTCAGGGGCCCGGTCGTGTTCGTCGCGAACCACGCGAGCCACCTGGACACGCCGCTGATCCTCGGCTCGCTGCCCGCCCGGGTGCGTCAGCGGGTCGCGGTCGCCGCGGCCGCCGACTACTTCTTCGACGCCCGCTGGCGCGCGGTCGCGACCGCGCTGACGTTCAACGCGTTCCCCATCGAGCGGCGCGGCTCAGGCGGGGCGCTCGACCTGGCGTCCGAACTGCTCCAGGACGGATGGAGCCTGCTCATCTACCCGGAGGGCACCCGCTCCACGGACGGCTGGGCCCGCCGGTTCCGGATGGGCGCCTCGCTGCTGTGCCGCGAGCAGGGCGTCCCGGCCGTGCCGCTGGTGCTGCGCGGCACGTACCAGGCGATGCCGCGCGGGGGGTTCTGGCCGAAGAAGGGACGGCCCGTCGTGTCCGTCCGGTACGGCAAGCCGCTCGAACCGGGCCCGGACGAGTCGACGGGCGCGTTCAACACCCGCCTGGAGGACGAGATCGGCCGCCTGTGGGTCGAGCACGACGAGGACTGGTGGACGTCCCTGCACGCCCCCAACCGCCGCCGCGCCCCCCGCGGACCGGACGCGTCCGAATGGCGCCGCAAGTGGGAGTCGACGCGGCCGCAGGCGCCGTCGTCCAGCCACCACCGCATCTGGCGCCGCCGCTGAGCGCGGGCGCCGTCGGCCAACGGCGTCCGACGGCGCCCCACCGTCAAGCGGTCTCGCCGAGGACCACCTGGGTGACGTTGGGGAAGTCCCCGAAGATCTTCGTCCCGGCGCCGAACCCGTTCCCGGTGACGGTCATCGACGGCATCGGGCCGAACGCGTCCGCCAGCGTCACCAGCAGCGCGGTGCCCGTCGGGGTGGCCATCTCGGCGTCGATGTCGTGCCCCTGGATCGGCGCGCGGGCGCGGGCCACCAGCTCGACGACCGCGGGCCCCGGGTTGGGGATCAGGCCGTGGTGGCACCGGATGAAGCCCCGCCCGACCGGAATGGGCGCTGCGCGCACTTCGTCCACGCCCAGCGTTTCAAGCGCGGCGCACGTCCCGACGACGTCGACGATCGCGTCGTGCCCGCCGACCTCGTGGAAGTGGACGTTCTCCGGCGGCATCCCGTGCACCGCGCCCTCCGCCTCGGCCAGCCTCCGGAACACGTTCAGCGCCCGCTCGCGCACCCGTCCCGGCAGCGGCGCGGCGGTGACGAGCTCCTTGATGACGGCGTGCGTCCGGGACACGGCGTCGTCCTCGACCCCGACGATCGCCCGCGTGGCCGCGATCCCGCGCCGCGACACCCGCTCGACGTCCAGGGACCAGCCGGGCACGTCGAGCCCCTTCAGCATGGCCCGCACCTCGCCGAGATCGGCGCCCGCGTCGAGCAGCGACCCGAGCGCCATGTCCCCGGCCACCCCGGCGAAACAGTTGAAATAGGCGATCTTCGTCATATCAGCATCCTTCGCGCTAGTACCGCGGCTCCGAGCCCGTCGTCGATTCCCATGACGGCGAGGCCCGGAGCGCCGGACGACAGCAACGCCGCCAGCGCCGCGACCCCGCCGCTCGAACTCCCGTAGCCGACGCTGGTCGGCACCGCGACCACGGGACGGGACGTCAGCCGCGCCGTGACCGAGGGCAGCGCCCCGTCCATCCCCGCCGCGACGATGAGGAGCCGCGCCTCGTCGAGCCGCTCCCGCACGGCCAGCAGCCGGTGCAGCCCCGCGACCCCGACGTCGGCGATCAGCGCGGCGTCCAGCCCGAACGCGGCCGCCCCCGCCAACGCCTCCTCCGCCACCGGCAGATCGGCCGTCCCCGCCGACAGGACGGCGACCGGCACCGGCACGGAAGGCAGCGGACGCGTGAGCACGACCAGCCCAGACCGCGGATGATGGACGGCGCCCGGCGCGGCCTCCTTCGCCGCCTCGTACTGCCCGCGCGACGCCCGCCGCAGGAACGCCGCCTCGGCGTCACGGGCGAGCAGTTCCTTGACGCGCTGCCGCACCTGGTCCGCGTCGAGTCCGGCCGCTTCGGCGACGGCGACGATCGGACGCCTCATGACCCCGCCGCGTTGACGAGATGGGCGGCGTACCCGGCCCCGTATCCGTTGTCGATGTTCACCACCACCACGCCCGGCGAGCACGAGTTCAACGCAGACAGCAGCGCGGCCCGCCCGGCCTGCTCGCCCCCCGCCGACGTCGGCAGGGCCACGACCATGCGTTCCGTGAGCCCCGACACCAGCGTCGGTAGCGCGCCGCCCGTCCCGTCCGCGACGACGAACACCCCGGGCGCGTCCTGCTCCCGCACCCATCCCGGCAAGGCAGCCGGATCATGGACGGGCGCGTCATACCGTCGCACGACCCGGCTCCCCATCGCCTCCGCCACCAGCGCAGCCTCTTCAGCGGCGGCCTCGTCCTCGGGCCGGCCGCACACCACGTCGACCCGTCCCGTCCCGGACACCGCGACGGGCGCCAGCACCGCAAGCCGGGCGCGCTCATGCACCACCGTGCCGGGAAACGCGGCACGCAGCGCGTCCAGCGTCTCCGTATCCGCCCGCGTGGCCAGCACGTTGATCGCACCCGCCCGGATCAGGCTCTCCCCGATGGCGACGACCTCCGCGACCGTCTTGCCCTCGCAGTAGACGGCCTCAGGATGTCCGCGCCGCCGCCCCCGCCCGATGTCGACGCGAGCGAACCCCAGCTCGTCGACGCTCATGTGCCCGCCGCCCGCACACGCGGCAGCCCCAGGACGGCATTGTGACTCCCTTGCCGGTACGGCTCCAGATCCAGCGTCACGTACCGGAATCCGGCGCCCTTGAGCAGCGCGACGAGCTCACCGGCCCGCTCCGCCGCACGTCCGATGTCCGCCGCCTCCACCTCGATCCTGGCGAGGTCGCCGCCCTGGTCGCGGACGCGGAGCCGTCCGCCGAACCCGGCGCGGCGGAGCGCGTCCTCGGCGTCCTCGACCCGGCGCAGCGCCTCCAGCGTGACGGGCACCCCGTACGCGAGCCGCGACGACAAGCACGCCGAAGCGGGCTTCTCAGACGTGGGCAGCCCGAGCTCTCGCGCCGCGTCCCGGACGTCCGCCTTGCTCAACCCCACGTCCACCATCGGGAACCGCGCCCCCATCCGCCGAGCCGCACTCTGCCCCGGCCGGTGATCGCCCAGGTCGTCGGTGTTCACGCCCAGCAGCACGGGCCAGTCCCCCGCCTCAGCCGCCACCGCGGCCAGCACGGACACGAGCGCCTCCTTGCAGAACCGGCACCGATCGGCCCTGTTCGCCGCGTACCGCTCGTCCTCAAGCTCCCGCGTCTGCACGACCCGATGCCGCATCCCGAGCCGTTCGGCCTGGACGCTCGCGTCCGCCAGCTCCGCCCGGGCCAGCGAAGGCGAATCGGCCGTCACCGCGAGCGCCCTGTCCCCCAGCTCCTGGTGCGCGAGGTAGGCGAGCAGCGAGCTGTCCACCCCGCCCGAATAGGCGACGACGGCACCGGGCAGCGCCGCCAGCGCCTCGCGCAACGCCGCGACCTTGGGCAGCGCCGTCACTTCCGGTGAAACGAGGCTGTGGGCCATGCGGTTCTCCTTCGGCGTCGTCCTCCGCCTCGTGAGGCTAGACGCACGCGCCGCATAGGCGAATCCGTCATCCGACCGGCGACTTCACCATGGACATGGCACGACGCCCTCCAGGCCGCAAGGAAAGGGTTCTGAGCACGATCCCGGCCTGGAGGGCGCCGCGGTCTAGGCGCCCCCGGCGGTCAGCCGCGGGCCTTGTCGAAGCGCGCTTTGACGTCCGTCCAGTTCACGAGCGACCAGAGCTTCTCCACGTAATCCGGCCGCACGTTCCGATACTGCAGGTAGTAGGCGTGCTCCCACGCATCGAAGACCAGCAACGGCGTGGTGTTCATCCCGACGTTCCCGTGGTGGTCGTAGACCTGCTCCACGACGAGCCGCTCCCCCAGCGGCTCCCACGCCAGCACACCCCACCCGGACCCCTGGACGGTGGCGGTAGCCGAAGTGAGCTGCTTCCGGAACGCCTCGAACGACCCGAAGTGCTCGTCGATCGCCGCCGAGAGCTCCCCGTCGGGACGGTCGCCGCCGTCCGGCGACAGGTTGTCCCAGAAGATCGAGTGCAGGACGTGCCCGGACAGGTTGAACGCGAACGTCTTCTCCAGCCCGACCAGCCCGCCGTGCTGCTCCTTGTCCCGCGCTTCCGCCAGCTTCTCCAGCGTGTCGTTGGCGCCCTTCACGTAGGCGGCGTGGTGCTTGGAGTGATGCAACTCCAGGATCTCCCCCGTGATGGCGGGCTCCAGAGCGGCGTAGTCGTAGGGCAGATCAGGAAGCGCGTAGTCAGCCATACCGCCACTATTGCAAATCACTCGCAACTACGTCCAACCCGCAACACGCTCTGCCCCAAGGCAGGCGCGGCGGACGGGTGGGGGTTGGTTTGGTTAGGAGGGGGTGATCAGGGTGCGGTCGCCGTCCGGTTCGTAGGCGACTACCTGGACGATCGGGAGGTCGGCCGGTTCCGGGGGTGTGTCGCTCGCGCTTGGGCCCGGCACTACCAGCAAGGACGTTCCGCCCGGACGGTCTGGGGTCTGCTCGTGGGAGCCGAGGTCGCCGACCGTCTTCAGGCGCGCGACGCCCGGGGCCGCCGCCGCCAGCAGGTGCCAGCGCCGGGACGATCGCCACCACACGGCGGCGGCCATCGTCCCGGCGGACGAGGTGAAGTCGCTGTTCGTCCCGCCCCGTCCGGACAGCGCCCGTCCTGTGTCGGAGATCAGCATCGAGCCGCCAGGGGCGCCCCATGGCGAGGACGCGTCCACCGTGAGCAGGGTCGCGTGGCCGCCGCCGTCGGGCAGGTCGCCGGTCCACAGGCGGCCCAGCCGCAGGTCGCCCGACTCGCTCAGCGTCGCCGCGCCCGCGCAGGCCACGGCCTGCAACGCCGCCCAGCGGAACCGCTCGTCCCGCTCGGGCGGGTCGCGGAACCACACCCGCGGCGCCGCGGACCGCGGGTCCTGCGAGGCGAGCTGCGTGACCGTCCGCGGCCAGCCGCCGACGGCCGGCCGGGACGTCATCTGGAACACGACGTAGTTCTGGCATCGCCGCTCGAACCAGTTCCACGGCAGTGGATCGGTCAGCCCGTCCCGGATCGCCACCGGTGCCCAGCGCGGAGTCCGTCCGGACGGCACCGCCACGCGCACCTCGCTCAGCCATGGCGGGACGAGGTAGCGCCACGTCATGCCGAGCATGATGAGCTGCCCCGCGCCCGTCCCGAGCCTCCGCACCGACTCCACGCCGCGCGACAGGCGCCGTTCGAAGTACTGCGCCACGCCTGGCGAGTCCCGCAGGCCTGGGGAGTCGCGCAGAACGACGAGGGACGCGCCGTCGACCGTCCCGGCGTACAGGACGACCACGCGGCCCTGCGGCGGATGGTGGCGGTCGGCCCGCCAGGCGTCGGCGGCCCGCCGCAACAACCTGGTGTTGTGCCGCAGCCCGCCCTGCGCAGGCTGCTCGTGGATGGACGGTGTCCCGGTCGTCTGCCACGCGTTCGGGTCGATCGCGGCGGGCTCGCCGGACCCTTCGCCCCGCGGCATGAGGACGAACCCGGCGACCGCCAGCAGCACCGCCGCGATCACCACCGCCGCCGCGCCCCGCCGGCCGCGCGGCACGCCGGGCGGCGGACGGAGCCGGACGAGATCGGGCTCGAACGCCTCGATCTCGGCGCGCTGTGCGGCCTCGTCCAGCCCGGTCTTGTCGTCGACGGCGGCGGTGGCCCGGTCCACGTCGCGGAAGTCGGCCTGGAGGTGGACGCTCAGCTCCGCGGCGACCTCCGGCGCGGTGAGGCCGTCGCAACGCAGCAGGTAGGCGAGCCGCTCATGCGGCGACAGTTCGAGCAGAGCCGCCCGGACGGGCCCCGGCGCGGTCCGCGCGGGCTCGACGAAAAGGCGGTGCGGGCCCGGCCGTCCGGCGGGCGGGTCGGTGAGCAGGATCGCGACGAGCCGCGCCCGCATGGCCGGATAACCGCCGTCCCGACCCCGACCCCGACCCCGGGCCCGGACCGCGCGGGCGGCGGCTCGGCGGGCGCGCGTGAGCGGGGCGTCGCCGTCGTCCAGCACCAGGTACGCGAGCCGCAGAAGGCCGGCGTAGTGCTCGCGGTCCACCGTTCGCACCGGGCACCTCCCACCCGCATTGTGCGCACCGATCGGTAACAGCCCGGTTGAGCTCGGCGCGGTCGTACGTCGTGGGGCGTATCGGCCGAGCCTCCTTCGGGCTGACGTCCAAAGCAGACATCGCTGCAATGCTGCTCGGGGCGGAAAGAGCGATGGATTTGACGAACCGGGGGGCCGGTAATGGCGGGCGAGATGGTCTATGCGAGTGGCCGCTGCGAGGGTGTGGCCGGTGGCTGGGACGGCAACATCACACATGGGTTCGCCGCGGTCGATGTGCCCGCGGGTGGAATCTGGGAATCCGCCACTGCCGTTCCCGATACGCGATTGGCCGGGCAGGTCCTCCGTTATAGCGGCTATCGGACTTTCGCGCAGGGGCCCATACGGCTGCGGAGTATGCCCTCGTTGCGGATCGTGCTGTTCATCAGTCTCGATGCCCCGTCGCAGTTCATGGATCGCAGGGAACGGAGTTCGCTGACGGCGGCGGTGTTCGGGCTGCGCGCGGAAGCCGCGGCCCTCCACTGCCGGCGCGACGGCGGCCGGACCATGATGGTGGAATTGACCCCGCACGGGGCCTACACGCTGCTGGGAGTTTCGCTCCACGAACTGACCGGCGGCCTGACCGACCTGACCGACCTGCTCGGCGATGACGCCCGTCGGCTGGCCGAGCGACTGGCCGAGGCCACGGGCTGGGAGCGGCGGTTCGCGCTGCTGGAAGGCCTGCTCACGGTACAGGCGACGGTGGGACGCAGCCCGGCGCCCCAGGTGGCGTGGGCGTGGCGGCGGCTGCACCGGTCGGCGGGACGCGTCCGGATCGAGCAGCTGGCGGCGGAGATCGGCTGGAGCCGCCAGCATCTGGTGACCCGGTTCCGCGAGCAGATCGGCCTGGCGCCCAAAACGGCCGCGCGGGTGATCAGATTCCAGCGGGCCCTGCGGCTACTTCAACAGCCCGTCCAGCCGGCCCTGACGGATCTGGCACGAGAATGCGGCTACAGCGACCAGGCCCACTTCACTCGCGAGTTCCGCGCCCTGACCGACGCCACTCCCGCCGACCTGGCGACCGGCCGCAGCCGCATTAAAGACCCAATCGAGTGACCGGGCAGGCGCCAAGTCCCCCGGTTTGGCAGGACTCGGCAAGGTGGCCGTAAACGGCCACGGGTGACCGCGGTTGACATTCCTTCAAGACGACGTCGGCACGGCCGGGTGATCGTTGCCGCACGCCCAACATGAAGGGAGCTCGAACATGACAACGCGAAGACTGGCGGCGAGAACCGCGGTACCTGCCGCCCTCTTCCTCGCAGCGCTGGCACCCGTGGGAGCCGTCCCGTCAGCGCACGCGGATTCCGTGGGCAAGTCGGCCGCACCCGCAGCGGCCAAGGGCATCGGCGACTGCCCGTCGGCGCGTCTGTGCGTGTGGGCCGGGGAGAGTTTCACCGGGTTAATGACGTCATTCCGGGTGACCGGTCCTGGCCGCTGCCAATTCAGCTCGTTCCACACCTATCGCTCGGCTTACAACAACACGAGTACCGGTCAGCGGCTATGGCAGTACTTCCCCTGCACCGGCGCTAATCGATTTATCGCTCCCGACAGCGCCATCAGTCGCATCGACGCATTAAGCGCGGTCGGCGCCTGACGAACCCGTCCTGAATCGCGCCGCACGCGAACGTGGTGCTGACGCTGACGGAGCGGCGGCCCGTGACCTGCGGGCCGGGCCACCGCTCCGTCACCCACGACCCTCGGGAGAATCACTGATACTGAAACCCGTACATGAGGTGGGTCATCCCGACTCCCCCGGTGACGACGATGGACGGCGCGCCGACCCGCGCCCAGACCGTGGACAGTAGCTCGGCGCTGGCCGCCGAGACCTGGAATGGCGACGCCGAGAACGCATCTCATGCCCGGCGTCGAGTACCGCTGGCCGCCACCGCACCAGACGCAAGCCGGAGACGTACCGGAAACGGCCGACAGGACGGGTCAGTCCTCGATCCTGATTCCCAGGGCCGACGTCAGGGCGCCGAGAAGGCTCATGGCGTCGGCACCGGCGACCGTCGCGCCGTCGAAGCTCGTGATCCCCCGGACGCCATTGAAATCGCACCCGGCGAACCGCACATTCTTCATGGCGACATTGCTGAACTGGGTCGCGACGAGCTTGCAGCCCTCAAAGCGAACGTTGTGCAACTCGGCCTCCTGGAAGCTGGACTCGGAGAGGTTGCAGTCGCGGAAGACCACGTCCCGCATCCGGGCGAACCGGAAGCTCACCAGATCGGCGCGGCATCCGTCGAAGACCACGTCCCGGACGCCGCCCTCCGGAAGCTGAAGCCCGGTCATCCGGCAGTCGGCCACGGACGCGTTGAAGATCCGCGAATTGAACAGCCGAAGATTCGCCAGATCGCAGCCCTGGAGATCCACGTCGGACAGACCGGCCCGGTGAAGCGTGACGGCGGCGAAACGCGTGCGCTCGAACCGGCAGCGCTCGAACTCGACGTCCTCGACCTCGGACCCCGTGATCGTCGCCGTCCCGTAGGCCAGCGACACGTATCGCCCGTCATGGACGAGTTCATGATCGGTCGCCGGGGAGAGGCTCCGGGGAATCCGGGGAGCCTTCGGCTCCCTGGTCGGCACAACGCGGGCAGGCACGACGCGACCCTACAAGTCGCGGTCACCCCACGCGCCGGCCAGGACGCCCAAGCCGGTCAGAAACCTCATCGATCGGTCATCCGGCATCCGCCCCGACGCGAATCCCGGGTGGTCGCTCGCGGTCAGGTGACGCGGTGCGGTCGACACAACCACTGCTTCGCGAAGGGGAGGAATCCATGATGGACACGCACGCGTCTCCGGTCAGCGGATACGACCGCCGCCCGGTGCCAGCCCCACCGTCCGAGCCGGGTGACGCTCGGCGGACGGGCCGCCGGTGGGCGCTGGTCATGCTCACCGTCCTGGCCACCATGACGGCGGCGCTGGTGGGCACCGCGTCCAGCGCCTCGGCCACCCCGACGGACTGCACCACCGTCAACGGCGGCAACTTCGCGGAGAGCCGATGCACCGGCGGTACCGGAGAGCACCGCGTGGTCATGGTGCAGCAGCACTTCAACCCCGCCGTCGGCCTGATCGCCTGCGAGGGGCCGTGGGTGCCGGTGGGCTCCGTCTCCCGCACGCTCTGCGCCTCCCAGCAGGTCATCTCGGTCTCGGTGCAGACCCGGTGACGTCACCTGACCGATGACGAGAACAGCCCTTGGCCGTTCGCACTCCTCAAGGTCAGGGGCTGTTCTCATGCTCGGTCGGTCGTTCGGGGGATTCAGCAGGGCGTGCTATGGACGCCTCGCCGACGTACAGCACGGCGCGCTGCGTGTAGCCGCTGCCGCGGTTCATCTTCCGCGTGATCCCTCACTTCCTCCGCGGCCCCTGCCGCGAAGCGCCTTCGCTTGGCGCTGAAATTCTGGGCGGGCGGGGTTTCGCGGCGCAGGATCGGATTGTGGAAGCGCCATACGACGCGATTGCGGACTGGTACGAGAACGAGTTCTTGACGTCCAGCCGGGTCGGCGATCCGATCGGGATCGATCGCTGCCTGCGTGCGCTGCTGGGCGAGGGGTCGGGCACCTGCCTGGAGATCGGCTGCGGCACCGGCGTGCACGCCGAGCTTGTGCGCTCGCTGGGCTGGAGTCCGGTTGGGGTCGACCTGTCGGCGGGCATGCTCGGCTATGCCAAAGGGCGGCTGCCCATCGTGCAGGGCGCCGCCGAGCGCCTGCCGATCGCCTCCGGGACGGTGCCAGCGGTGATCTCGGTGATGGTCCACACCGACATGCCCGAATACCCGGCGGTGCTGCGCGAGGCGACGAGGGTGCTGCGGCCCGACGGCGTCTTTGTGCATGTCGGCGTCCATCCGTGCTTCTGCGGGGGCTTCGCCGACCGCACCGACCTGGCGGCGGTCGTGATCGAACCAGGCTATTTGGACGGCCACTGGACCAAGGCGTCATGGACCACCCAGGGCGTGCGCAACCGCGTCGGCTCCTCGCACTGGCCATTGCCGGACCTGCTCGGCGCCTTCCTGAACGCGGGGCTGACGCTGGAAGGCTTCGCCGAGGGTGGCGCGCCGGTACCGGCCGTGTTGGCGGTCAAGGCGCGCCGCTTCTGAATGCGGCGTCGGGTGCACGCCTCGGCGGACGGGCCCGCGCTCCTGGCGAATCTCGAAGTCGATCACCTGGTAAGGCCCATTGAATCGACGTTAATCGGCTGGGATACTGTCCGCGATTTTATTCGTGCTCCAGGCGCATTCTCCCTCGTCCACGACCATTCGACCGTTCCATAATTCGCGGAAGTTGGTCATGAGCAGGGCGGATATCCCAATGTTCGGGTCCGGTCGCGGACGCGAAGGCACACGCTGCGGTGCGGCATCGTCCGTGCGCGGAGGGTGGACGCCGGGCAAGGGAGAGGTGGCGAAGTCATGATCGGCTCGGATGACGGGGCAGCGGACGGCAAGCGGCTCACGGGCGCGTTCAGCAAGGTCGCGCGGGCCTCGGCGGTGCGTGTGGCCGTCGTGGGCTCGCTCGCGCTGCCGGTGGCCGCGTGCGGTTTGGAGTCGCCGCCCACCACAAGTGAGATTTTCGGAGAGTACGTGCGTTCGACCGAGGTCGTCGGCGACGAATTCCAGAGCGCCAACTCCCCGGATCGGATGGCCAATTTCGCCAGCCTGGGGTCACCGCAGGTCCTCATTGGAACGCTGATGGCGCCGCGGCCCTGTGGCAAGTCCAGTTGCGCCCTGCCGTGGCGGCAAGGCGGCGCCAAGGCATCACCGGGCCCTGGCCTGGACGCCGCCCAGGCTTTCGCCGGGACGAACGGAAAAGTCTACGAACGCAAGATTCTGGTGAAGCGCGACAACGGGAAACTGGAGCTGATCTCGCTGTATCTCGCGCTCAAGGCGGACGGCACCAATGCGATCGTCGACTCCAAGGGCGAGCCTCACACCGGTGGCCTGGACGGATTCCGCAAGAACAACGACGTGTTCGGCTCCGGCGATCACATGCTCGTGACCCGCGACATCACCGCCCTGTCGGGCAAGAGCGAGATCGTGGTCCTCTCCGCGCACACTTCCCCGAATCGGAGGCCGTGGCTCGTCGGCGGCGCCCTCGTCCTGCTGGCCGCCGTCGCGACCTGGGCGATCTTGGGCCGCGTCCTGAAGAGCCGCGCCTGAAGAGCCGCGCCTGAAGAGCCGTCCGGAGGCGGCGCGGCGCAAGGTGCCAAGTCGCAGGCCCGCCCCTTTGCGGGACGGGCCTGATGTGGGGTGGTCAGTGGCGAGAGCCGCCGCGGACCTTGGCCAGCAGGCGGCGTGCCTTGGCCTGGGTGCGCGGGTCGCGGGCGACCCGTTCCGCCTTGGCCCGCGCCTTCTGGCCCTGCGGGCTCCGGAGAAATTTCTTGATCCGGTCGATGATGGAAGCCAATGTTCTTCCTCCTCGGCCTAGCTTCGACAGTTCAACGTCTGCCCACTCTGGATAGTTCGGAACCCGTCCAGAGGTGCGAACATGATGCTCCCTCTCAGGCCCGCCGGGTAGTCCAGAGGGCCAGGAAGGTCAGAACGGTCAAAGCCGCGCCGAACCCCAGGACGGCCGTGGCGGACGCGCCGTTGATGACGAAGCCGCCGAACAGGGCCCCGAGCGCGATGGCGAGGTTGAACACGACGGTGTTGAGAGCCGTGGCCGCTTCCGCGTGCTCGGGCGCGGCCTTCAGAATCCACATCTGGACGGTGACGGGCACGCCCCCGAACGCCAGCCCCCACAGGACCAGGAGGACGACCGCGCTGACCGTGGTGGCGCCGAGCAGCGGGAACAGCGCCAGGACGGCGGTGAGCAGCACGCTGACGGCGGCGACCGTGACGCGGACGTCGCGTCCGGCGGCGGCTCCGGCAACGAACGTCCCGGCGATCCCGGCGGCGCCGAACACGAGCAGCAGCGGGCCGACGAGGTTCTCGTCGACGCCCGAGATGTCCTGGAGGATCGGGCTGACGAACGTGTAGGTCGCGACGTGCCCGCTGACCAGCAGAAACGTGGCGATGGCGGCACCGCGAACGAACGGGTTGCCGAACAGCGCCAGCAGCGCGCCGAGCCGGATGGAACCGGTCGCGGGAATGCCCGGCAGGAGGACGAACAGCGCGGCGACGGCCAGCAGCCCGAGGCCGGAGAGGGTGAGGAACGCGATCCGCCAGTCGGTGAGGCCGCCGATCAGCGTCCCGGCGGGGACGCCGAGCACGTTCGCGGCGGTCGCCCCGCCGAAGGCGATCGACGTGGCGCGCGGGACCTGGCCGGACGGGACGAGCCGCACCGCGATCCCCGCCGCCAGCGCCCAGAACCCGCCGATGCTGATCCCGACCAGGAAGCGGGAGGCCAGGAGCACCGGGAAGTTCGGCGCCAGGAAGGACAGGAGGTTCGCCAGCACCATCAGGCTGATCAGGCCGAGCAGGACGGTGCGGCGGTCGAGGCGTCCGATCGCGACCGGGACCAGCAGCGCGCCCGCGGACGCGACCAGCCCCGGCACCATGACCATCAGCCCGGCGGTCCCCTCGGACACCCCGAGGTCATCGCCGATGGACGTCAGCAGTCCGACGGGCAGTTGCTCGGCCGTCACGACGAGGAAGGTCCCAACCGCGACGGCCACCACGGCCAGCCACCGCTTGACGGACACGTGCTCGGCGGCGGCCACCGCTTCGGCTTCGGGTGGTTCGACGCGGTTCATCGAGGGTCATCTCCCAGCTCAAGGAACTTCTGCTCAACGTTAAGTAGATGAACGTTAAGATTTATTCCATAGAGAGAGTACCGGCATCAGCGAGACGCGCAACGGCAACGGCCCGGCTCCGGACGATCACCCAGAGCCGGGCCGCGAGGCCGCGAGGTCAGAACGCTTCGTCCAGCGAGACGCTCCCCTCCACGCCGATCTGGTACGCCGACACGCGCCGCTCGAAGAAGTTCGACAGCTCCTGGACGTCCTGCAACTCCATGAACGCGAACGGGTTCGGCGTCCCGTAGCGGGACGGGAGGCCGAGGCGGACGAGACGCTGGTCCGCGACGTACTCCAGGTAGGCGCGCATGTCGTCGGCGCTCATCCCGGGCAGGCCGTCCCCGCACAGGTCCCGCGCGAAGGCGAGCTCCGCCTCGACGGCCTCCTCCAGCATCCGCGTGACCTGCTCCGTCAGGTCGGCGTCGAACAGTTCCGGCTCCTCGGCCCGGACGGTGTCCACCACGGAGAACGCGAACTCCATGTGCATCGACTCGTCCCGGAACACCCAGTTGGTCCCGGAGGCCAGGCCGTTCAGCAGCCCGCGCGAACGCAGCCAGTACACGTAGGCGAAGGCGCCGTAGAAGAACAGCCCCTCGATGCACGCCGCGAAACAGATCAGGTTCAGCAGGAACGCGCGACGGTCTTCGGCGGTGCGGAGTTCGTCCAGGGAACTGAGCGAGTCGATCCAGCGGAAGCAGAACTCCGCCTTGGACCGGATGGACGGGATGTGCTCGATCGCCGCGAACGCCTTGGCGCGCTCGTCCTGATCGGGCAGGTAGGTGTCCAGGAGCGTCAGATAGAACTGGACGTGCACGGCCTCCTCATAAAGCTGCCGCGACAGGTACAGCCGCGCCTCCGGGGCGTTGACGTGCTTGTACAGGTTGAGCACCAGGTTGTTCGCCACGATCGAGTCGCCGGTGGCGAAGAACGCGACGAGCCGGTTGACCAGGTGCACTTCGGCGGGCGTCAGGCGCGCGAGGTCCACGAGATCGGACGCGAGATCGACCTCCTCGACCGTCCAGGTGTTGCGGATCGCGGCGCGGTAGCGCTCGTAGAAGTCGGGATAGCGCATGGGCCGCAGCGTCAGGTCCATGCCCGGGTCGAGCAGCAGGGCCCGCGCCCCTTCCACCGCCGCGCTCACTGGCACGCCTCGCAGGTCTCAGGATTCTCCAGCGAACACACAGCCGCCGCGACCGTGGCCTCCGCAACCGTCGTCCCCGCGACCGGGGCCTGTGCGGGCGTTGTGTCGGTGATCGTGGTTTGGGTGATTCGGGTGGCTGGGCGGGAGCGCAGGTAGTACGTGGTCTTGAGGCCGCTTCGCCACGCGTAGGCGTACATCGAGGAGAGCTTGCCGATGGTCGGCGTCTCCATGAACAGGTTCAGCGAGTGGGACTGGTCGATGTACGGGGTCCGGGCGGCGGCGAGGTCGATCAGCGCCTTCTGCGGCAGTTCCCAGGCCGTCCGGTAGAGGGCCAGCAGCTCGTCCGGCAGGTCGGCGAGGCCCTGGACGGACCCGTTCGCCTTCTTGATCGCCTCCCGGACGGCCGGAGTCCACCGCCCGAGCGCCTTCAGGTCGTCCACCAGGTAGCCGTTGATCTGCAGGAACTCGCCGGACAGCGTCTCCCGCTTGAACAGGTTGGACACCTGCGGCTCGATGCACTCGTAGCACCCCGCGATGGACGCGATCGTCGCGGTCGGCGCGATCGCGATCAGCAGCGAGTTGCGGAGCCCGACCTCGGCGACGCGCGCCCGGACCCGCTCCCATTCGACGCGGCGGGTCGGCGCGGCGTCCGGGAAATGGTCGAGGTGGAGCTGGCCGCGGGCGGTGCGCGTCCGGTCGTAGGCGGGCAGCGGGCCGTGGACGGCGGCCAGATCGGCTGACGCCTCGTAGGCCGCCAGCGCGATCTCCTCCGAGATGCGCGTCGACAGTGCCCGCGCCTCGGCGGAGTCGAACGGCAGGCGGAGCGTGAAGAAGACGTCCGCGAGGCCCATCACGCCCAGGCCGACCGGCCGCCATTTGCTGTTCGCCGCCTCCGCCTCGGGCGTCGGGTAGAAACCGCGGTCGATCGTCCGGTCAAGGAAACGGACGGCCGTGCGGACGGTGGCGCGCAGCCGCTCCCAGTCCATCCCGGACGGCTCGACGTGCGCGGCGAGGTTCACCGATCCGAGGTTGCACACGGCCGCTTCGCCGTCGCTCGTCACCTCCAGAATCTCCGTGCACAGGTTCGACAGGTGGACGGTCTGACCTGGGTCAGCGGTCTGGTTGCAGGCGCGGTTGGCGGCGTCCTTGAACGTCATCCAGCCGTTGCCCGTCTCGGCGAGCGTCCGCATCATCCGCCCGTACAGCTTGCGGGCCGGGACCTGCCGGACGAACCGTCCCGCCCGCTCCGCCGCCCGGTACGCCTCGTCGAACGCGTCGCCCCACAGGTCGGCCAGTTCGGGGACCTCCTTCGGGTCGAACAGCGACCACGTCTTGTCCTGTTCGACGCGGCGCATGAACTCGTCCGGGATCCAGTTGGCCAGGTTCAGGTTGTGGGTGCGGCGCGCGTCCTCGCCCGTGTTGTCGCGCAGCTCCAGGAACTCTTCGACGTCCGCGTGCCACGGCTCCAGGTACACGCAGGCCGCGCCCTTCCGGCGTCCGCCCTGGTTGACGGCCGCGACGGACGAGTCGAGCGTGCGCAGCCAAGGCACGATCCCGTTGGAGTGCCCGTTGGTGCCGCGGATCAGCGAGCCCCGCGACCGCACCTTCGTCCACGAGATCCCGATGCCGCCCGCGTACTTGCTGAGCCGCGCCACCTGCCCGTACCGCTCGTAGATCGACTCCAGTTCGTCGCGCGGCGAGTCGAGCAGGAAGCAGGACGAGAGCTGCGGGCGGCGGGCCGCGGAATTGAACAACGTCGGTGAGCTGGGCAGATACGACAGCGTGCTGAGCAGCCCGTACAGCTCGGCGGCCTCGTCCACGCCGTCGGACAGCCCGCACGCGACGCGCAGGAGGAAATGCTGCGGACGTTCGAGGACGAGCCGTGACCGCGGATGCCTGAGCAGATAGCGGTCATAGAGCGTCCGGAGCCCGAAGTACTCGAAACGGTCGTCCGCAGACTCGTCGACGAGAGCGTTGAGCGCGGACGCGTGCTCGGCGACGAATGCGGCCGGAGCGTCCGCCAGAAGGCCCTCCCGATGCGCGGCGGCGACCGAGTCGGCGAACGTCCGGACCCCCGCCGACGCCGCCTCCTCCCGGATCCGCACACCGAGCAGCCGCGCCGCGACCTTGGAATATCCGGGTTCGGCGGGCACCAGCGCGCTCGCCTCGCCGATCGCCAGGTCGCGCAGCGCCGCCGCTGTCAGCCCGCCCACGCCGCCACCGGAACCCGTGCGGACGGCGGCCAGCACCCGTCCCGCCTCAACGTCCGGCACCCCGCAACAAGCCGCCTCAACCTCCGCAACGACCCCAGCGATCTCCGCGGACGCCGTTTCGGACGGTTCCGCCCGTACGGCCAGGTCCTGTGTCACGTGCTCTCTCCCCTCGCAGCCGCCCCGCGGACGGCATGCGAACGGGACGCCGGCGGCCCGACCACGGGCACGCGGCGCTCCGCCCCCGACCCACCCGCGAGGCCTGGACGTGTGGGCCTGGGGGACGACCCCCAGACCCCCGAAGAAGTCGGTCAGGCGATGCTCGCTCCGCGAGAGCTCCGCTGCGCGTCGCCTGATCTCCTCATGCGGGCAGGTCTTCGGACTCGCGGGCTCCGCTTCCTGGAAGAAGCGTCCTACTGGCCGTCGCTTCCCGGGCCGGTGGATTCCGGCCCAGTGCGTGATGACGGCGGTCGTTCCCGCTCACCGCTGCGGGGCAGTCCCGGATTCACACCGGGTTCCCTCTTACGACGCCCCCGCCGACCAGCGGCGGGGGCGAACCAGCACGGGATTGAACCCTACATGTAGTTGACGATCTTTGCATCACCCCAAGATGTTGGGCGTGTCGGCAAGATTCCGGGGGCGACTATCCGGACGGCGCGGGTGGTGGGACGATGGTGGCGCCATGTCCCCGCGTCCCCCGCAACCGGGCTTCCGAACCGCGCGCGCGGTGGTGTTCGCCACCGTGTGCGTCACGCTGGCGACCGCCGGGCACGTCCTCGCCTCGGGGACGGTCGTCCCCCTGTGGGCGGTCCTGACGGGGTTCTGCGCCGTGCTGGGCGTGACGCTCATGCTCGCGGGACACGAACGCTCGCTGGCGACGATCCTCGGCGGCCTCCTCGGCGGCCAGTTCGCGCTGCACGCGCTGTTCACCGGCGCCACCGAGCCGATCCTGCAGCCCGCGGCGGCCTCGCACGAGCTGGCCACCGCGCACCAGGCGGGAATGCACCAGACCACCGCGATGGCGGGCTCGGACATCCTGATGCCCGTCGCGCACGCCACGGGCGGCACGACGATGACGCTGGCGCACACCGTCGCCGCGCTCATCGCGGCCTGGTGGCTGCGGCGCGGGGAGCGGGCCGCGTGGTCGCTGGCCCGGCGGATCGCCGGCGCGGCGGACCGGCCGATCCGGCTGCTGCTCGCGCTCCTCGCCGTCGAACCCGCCGCGGCTCCGCCGCGCACCCCCGCGGCACCGGCGACGGCCGCCGTCATGGCCGTCGGCCGGACGCTGCGGCACCAGGTCGTCCGGCGGGGTCCCCCGTCACGTTCGAGGGCGCTCGCGCACCCGCTCCCGCACTGCTGAGCGAGCGCCGTACGTCACCGGACGCCTAATTTCGGCGCATCCGGAATTCCTCATACACTCGAACGGAATTTCGCCATGCCTTCTCTTTCCCATGCAACCCGCAGACTGGGCGCCGTCGCGGCCTTGACCGGGGCGTCCGTCCTCGGGCTGGCCACGGCCGCGTCCGCGCACGTCACCGTCAACCCGAAGACCGCCGAGCAGGGCTCGTACACCAAGGTGGCGTTCCGGGTGCCGAACGAGCGCGACAACGCGTCCACGACCAAGCTCGTGGTGCACCTTCCGGCCGATCACCCGCTGTCGTCGGTTTCGGTCCGTCCCGTCCCCGGGTGGACGGTGAAGGCCGAGAAGTCCAAGCTCGCCACCCCGATCAAGACCCACGGCGGCGAGGTGACCGAGGCCGTCACCCGGATCACCTGGTCCGGCGGCAAGATCGACCCCGGGAACTTCCAGGAGTTCGACGTCTCCATGGGGACGCTGCCGACGAACACGAACCAGATGATGTTCAAGGCCGACCAGACGTACTCGAACGGCGAGGTCGTCAAGTGGGACCAGCAGCCCGCCGAGGGCGCGGCCGAACCCGAGCATCCGGCGCCGGTCCTCAAACTCGTCCCGAAGGGCGGCGGCGACACGGCCACGACGGCCGGGCTGACCGCGAACGTGAAGCCCAAGGCCACGGCGTCTTCCGATGACGGCACCGCACGGCTGCTCGGCGGCATCGGCATCGCCGTCGGCGTCCTCGGCCTCGCGGTCGGCGGCTACGGCCTGACCCGCAACGCCCGGAGCCGGTCATGACCCACACACCCGCACGCACCACCACCGAACGCGCCAATGCTGGACGCACCACCGCTGGACGTGCCGCCGCTGGGCGGGTGGTCGCGCGGCGTGTGGGCGCGGGGGTCTTGGCCGTCGGGACGGTGCTGGCGGTGTCCGCTCCTCCGGCGTCCGCGCACACCGCGCTGACAGGGGCTGACCCGAAGAAGGACTCGTCGATCGCGTCGCCGTCGCAGATCGTCCTGACCTACTCGGAGACGATAAGGCTGCCGCGCGTGCTCCTGACGGACGCGTCCGGTAAGCAGCACCAGGCGGGGACGGCCCGGGCGGTCGACAACAAGGTCACCCAGCCGGTCAGCGGCGCGTTGCCGAACGGCAAGTACACGGTGGGCTGGCGCGTCGTGTCGGCGGACGGACATCCGGTGTCGGGCAGCTACAAGTTCACGGTTGAGGGCTCGTCCGGCACTGCGGGTTCGCCCGGTCCGGCAGGTTCACCTAGCCCGGAGGGGTCGCAGCCTGCCGCCCCTGCGGCTTCGCCGTCGAACGTCGCGTCCTCCGAGGATTCGGACGGCGGCTCGTCGGGCTGGCTGTGGATCGGGCTGATCGCGCTGGTCGTGGCCGGGGCGGCCGGTGCCGTCGCCTGGTTCCGCCGCTCGTCCGCACCCGGGAGCTGAACGCCGGGTTACCGCGGGCAAGTGGCCGATCGTTGCGCTTCCGGTCGGGTGATTACAGGATTACAGTGATTACCCGACCGGTTGCCTTCTGGGGGGCTCAATGATCGTCGAGTACATCCGCTACCGCATCGACCCGTCCGAGACGGACGAGTTCGAGGCGGCCTACGCGCGCGCGTCCGCGTCCCTGGCCGCGGCGCCGCAATGCGTGGAATACGAACTGTCCCGGTGCGTCGAGGAGCCCGCGTCCTACATCCTGCGCATCGTCTGGACGTCCGCGAACGACCACATCCAGGAATTCCGCGGCGGTGAGCACTTCCCGGCCTTCTTCGCCGAGATCAAACCGTACGTCCAGCAGATCGAGGAGATGCGGCACTACGAGCGGACCGCCGTGCGCGGCGCGGGCGGGTCCGTCCCGACGATGTACGACTGGGCGGGCGGCGGCGAGGCGCTGGAGCGGCTCACCGAGGTGTTCTACACGAACGTCATGAAGGACGACCTCCTCCGCCCCCTGTTCGAGCACATGGCCCCGGACCACCCGAAATGGGTCGCGATCTGGTTGGGCGAGGTCTTCCGCGGCCCGGACCGGTACAGCCGGGAGCGCGGCGGCTACCACCACATGGTCCGGCAGCATCTCGGCAAGGCGATCACCGAGGCGCAGCGGCGCCGCTGGGTGTCCCTCCTCATGGACGCCGCCGACGAGGTCGGCCTCCCGGACGATCCCGAGTTCCGCGCCGCGTTCACGGCCTACATCGAGTGGGGCACGCGCATCGCCCTCGCCAATTCGCAGCCGGACGCGAAGCCGCCGCTGGAGGCCCCGATGCCGCACTGGGGCTGGGGCGTGGCCCCGCCCTACATCCCGTAGGCTGCGATTTCAGCGGAGATGCCGCTTCTGCGACGACGGAGGTTGATGAATATGGCCTGCGCCATGCCTCGTCATCACCATGTCCTCGTCCGGGCCGCGCGGAGCTGAGCGCGGCCCGGTCGTCCAGTACGACCAGGAGCGTTCATGTCAGTGTCAGATTTGACCACCGGCCGTCTCGTCCTCCGGCCGTGGACCGTGGCCGAGGTGACCGCCGTCCTCGGCGGCGAGCGGCGGACCCACTGGGCGGACGACTTCCCCTCCGAAGGCGACCGCGTCATCGCGGGCTTCATCGCGGAGAGCGACGGCACCGCGCTGGGCGAGTTCGGCCAGCGCCAGCTCGTCGAGAAGGCGACCGGCCTGGTCGTCGGCGCCATCGGCCTGTTCTGGCCGCCCGCCGGGGGCGTCGTCGAGTTCGGGTACGGCGTCGTCGCGTCCCGGCGAGGGCGCGGCTACGCCACCGAGGCCACGCGCGCCCTCGTGGCGTTCGCGCTGACCGCGCCGGGCGTCGAGTCGGTGGTCGCGAAGGTGGAGCTGTCGAACCCCGCGTCCGTCCGCGTCTTGGAGAACGCCGGGCTGAGCCACCTCGACGGCGACGCGCGCACAGCGACGTTCGGCACAGCCGTCCGCGCGTAGCCGTCCGCGCGTAGCCGCAGCGCTCGTTCACCGTCCGCGACGTGCCGTCCTTCTGCCATGGAAGGGCGGCACGTCCGCGTTCGGCGGCGCGGGACGGGTTGACAGAAAGCGCTAGTTCACTAACACTTCCTATTTCAGTAGCGAATAAGGAGGTGCGCCATGGCCGTGTTCCTGAGCCGGGTCGGCCGGTTCTGCTTCCGGCGACGCCGGATGATCGTCCTGGTGTGGGCCGGGCTGCTCGTGGTCACCGTGTCGGGGGCGGCCGCGCTTTCCGAACCGGGGCCCGACACGTTCACGGTCCCGGGCACCGAGTCGCAGCGGGCGAACGACCTGCTCAAGGACAAGTTCCCGCAGGCCGCCACCGACGGCGCGACGGCCAAGGTCGTCTTCGCGGGCGGCGCCGGACGCACGCTGACCGAGCCCGCGAACCGCGCCTCCGTCGAGCGGGCCGTGGCCCGGATCAAGGCCACGCCGAAAGTCGCCGACGTCGCCTCCCCCTACGCCCGGGGCACCGTCTCGGACGACGGCCGGATCGCCCTCGCCGAGGTCGCCTACCGCGTCCCCGAGTACGACCTCACCGACGCGGACCGCCACGCGCTCCGCAAGGCAACGGCCGCTCCCGCTCCTGGCCTGCGCGTGGAGCTGAGCGGCAACGCCGTCGCCTCCCCCGAAGAGGGCGCCGGTGAGCTGCTCGGCGTCGCCGCCGCCGCGATCGTCCTGTTCGTCACGCTCGGCTCGCTCACAGCCGCCGGGCTGCCTCTCCTGACGGCGATCATCGGCATCGTCATCGGCCTGTCGGCGATCAGCGCCACGACCGCGTTCATCGAGCTCAGCGCCGACACCATGGCGCTCGCGCTGATGCTCGGCCTCGCCGTCGCGATCGACTACGCGCTGTTCATCATCGCCCGCTACCGCCAGGAGGTCCTGGACGGACGCGCCCCCGCCGACGCCGCCGCACACGCGACGGGCACAGCCGGATCCGCCGTCGTCTTCGCCGGGCTGACCGTCATCATCGCCCTCGCCGGACTCGCCGTCGTGGACATCCCCGTCCTGACCCAGCTCGGCCTGGCCGCCGCGTTCGCCGTCGCAGTCGCCGTCCTCATCGCCCTGACCCTCCTCCCCGCCCTCCTCGGTTTCGCAGGCCCCCACGCCGCGCCCACCCACCACCCCCTGCCCGACCGCCGCGCCCTGCCCGACCGCCGCGCCCTGCCCGACCGCCGCGCCCTGCCCGACCGCCGCGCCCTGCCCGACCGCCGCGCCCTGCCCGGCTACCGCGCTTTGTCCGGCCGCCGTACCCTCTCGGGCCTCCGCACCTTGCCCGGCCTCCGCGCCCTGCCCAGCGAGCGCGGCCCGTCCAGCAAGCGCGGCCCGTCCGGCGGCCGTGCTACGGCCGGACGGCGCTGGGGTCGGTTCGTCACCGCGCACCCCGTCCCCGTTCTGATCACGGCCGTCGCCGGACTCCTCCTCGCCGCGGCGCCCGCGCTCGACCTGCGCCTCGGGTTGCCCGACGACGGCACGGCCCCGTCCGGGACGACGCAGCGCCAGGCCTACGACCTGCTCGCGGACGGCTTCGGCCCCGGCATCAACGGGCCGCTGACCCTGGTCGTCCAAACACCGCACAACACGAGAACGGCCGCTGAACGCGTCGCCCGAACCGTGACATCCATGGACGGCGTTGCCGCGGTCGAGCCGCCCGCCCTCAACCCGTCCGGTGACACCGCCCTGGTCGGCGTGATCCCCACCAGCGCGCCGACCTCCAAGGCGACCGAGAACCTCATACAGGACATCCGCGACCGATTCCGCTCGCACGACGACGTCTCCGTCGCCGTCACCGGCCAGACCGCGATCGACATCGACACGTCCGACAAGCTCGCCGGCGCGCTCCTCCCCTACCTGGCGGTCGTGGTCGGGCTGGCGTTCGTCCTGCTCACCGTCGTGTTCCGTTCGCTCCTCGTCCCGCTGAAGGCGACCGCGGGATTCCTGCTGAGCGTCGCCGCCACGTTCGGCGCGGTCGTGGCGGTGTTCCAGTGGGGGTGGCTGAACGGTCCGCTCGGCGTCCACGCGTCCGGCATCATCGTCAACCTGCTGCCCGTGATGCTGATCGGCATGGTGTTCGGCCTCGCCATGGACTACCAGGTCTTCCTCGTCACCCGGATGCGCGAGGAGCACGTCCGCGGCGCCACCCCCGTCGACGCGGCGGTCACCGGCGTCGCGCACGGCGCCCGCGTCGTCACGGCGGCCGCCATCATCATGATCAGCGTGTTCGCCGGGTTCGTCCTCTCCGAGACCCCGATGGTGCAGTCGTTCGGCTTCGCGCTGGCCGCCGCCGTGTTCCTCGACGCGTTCATCGTGCGGATGACGATCGTCCCCGCCGTGATGGCGCTGCTGGGCCGCGCCGGATGGTGGCTGCCCGCCCGCCTCGACCGCGTCCTGCCCCACCTGGACGTCGAGGGCACGCGCATGACCGCGCCGCGCGACGTGCCAGTAGGCTCCTCAACGGCGACCTAGCGAGAGCCGGGCGGACGAAGGGGCTGGGGAATGGCGGCGCCGAAACAGGGCCTCCGCGAACTGAAGAAGGCCAGGACCCGCGCCGCGATCCAGACGGAGGCGCTCCGCCTCTTCCGCGAACGCGGCTACGAGTCGACGACCGTCGAGCAGGTCGCGCAGGCGGCGGAGGTCGCGCACACCACCGTCTTCCGCTACTTCCCGACCAAGGAGGACCTCGTCATCACCGACGAGGCCGACCCCGTCTTCTTCGCGGAGCTCCGCGCCCAGCCGCCCGACCTGACCCCGATCCAGGCCCTGCGCGCCGCCATGCGCGCCGTCCTCGACGCCGCCTCACCGGACGACATCGCCGAGGCCCGCGAACGGACCATGCTGATCCTGTCCGTCCCCGCCCTCCGCGGCGCGGCCTTCGGCAACTACGTCGAGACGATGCGCACGGCCACCGCCATCCTCGCCGAACGCGCCGCCCGCCCCCCGGACGACGTCGCCATCCGCACCATCACCGGCGCCGCCTTCGGCATCATGCTCGACCTGATGCTCCGCTGGTCAGAAGACCCGTCCCTGAACCTCCCCCAAACCCTGGACGAGGCCCTGGCCACCCTCGACCCCACCCCCTAGACCGAGCTTCACAGCGAACACACGCCACCCCCAGCAGGCCCTATTGCGCAGACCAGCTTCTGGACGAGGATCCCGACGCCCAAGATCAGGCCCATCGCCTGAAGGGGAACATCCGGTGCTTCAGGAGCAGGTCGAGCGCCTCAGCCGCCGCCTCCACATCCCCGCACGCGGCGAACGCGGCGAAGGGGAACAGGAGCTTCTTCATGGCGCTCATCGCCTCACCCCATCGGCGTCGGAGTTGGAATTAGGCAACCTGGGGTTGCGCATCGTCTGGATGTGGGGTTACGGTCGATATGCAACCTAAAGTTGCAAATTCACTTGAGGAGGCAGGTCGTGAGCATCGAGCATGAGATCCTGATCGAGGCCCCGGTGGACGTCGTCTGGCGGACGGTGACGGAGCCCGAGCAGATCGCCCAGTGGTTCAGCGACAAGGCGGAGATCGACCTGCGGGCAGGCAGCACGGGCACGCTGACCTGGGTCGACAAGGAGACGGCCGAGCAGGAGCAGGTGCCCCTCGTCGTGGCGGCCGTCGAACCGCCGCACCGGTTCGCCTACCGCTGGGGCAGTCCCGACGGAGCCCGGCCCGGCGAGGGCAACTCCACCCTGGTCGAGTTCAAGCTCGTCCCGGACGGCGACCGCACCCTCCTCCGCGTAACGGAGACCGGCCTGGACGAGACCGGCTGGACCGACGAGCGGAAGACCGCCTACATCGACGACCACAACGCCGGCTGGTCCAAGCACCTTGCCGACCTGGCCACGTTCGCGGAGACGGGGGTCTCCGCCAAGTGACCGACCACGACGAGGAACTGCTGGCGGCGGTCGCGGAGCCGAGCCGCCGCCGGCTCCTCGACGTGCTGCTCGCCAAGGGCGAGGCGACGCCCACCGCGCTCGCGGGGGAACTGCCGTTCACGCGCCAGGCGGTCGCGAAACACCTGGCCGTCCTGCAGCGGGCCGGGCTGGTCGTGGCGCGGCGCGACGGCCGGGAGGTGCGCTACACCGTCCACCCCGAGCGGCTGGACGAGGCCGCCCGCGCCCTGGCCGGCGTCGCCTCCCGCTGGGACGCCCGGCTACGCCGGATCAAGGCGATCGCCGAGGCCGCCCACCGCGACGCTCAGGCTGAACCTCAGCCCGAACCCCAGCGCGAGGGCTCTGCATGAGGCTCAGCGCGAACCCCCCGTCCGCGGCTCCGCTTGAGGCTCAGCGCGAACCGCGGCGCGGGGCTCGGCGCGAGGCTCGTGGGGGTCGGTGCCAGGGGGGTGGGGTGGTTGAGCGGGACGAGGCTTCGTGATGGTCTGCGGGCTTGTGCGGGTGGTGGCGATGCACAGCACGGCTGCGGCAGACGCGATCGTGGCCAAGGCGAAGGCTGTGCGCATGCCGTTCAGTGTGTAGTCCGACAGGGCCCAGACGGTGGTGGCCAGGGCCGGGCCTAGTGAGAAGCCGAGCTGACGCGCCAGGCTCTGCGCCGCCCCCGCCGTTCCGTGCAGGTGCGCCGGGACGTTCGACATGAGCATCGCGAAGCTCGGGCCCGCGAAGAGCCCGGTGCCGACGCCGATGACGGCCAGCCGCCAACTCAGGTCGGCGGCGTGCCATCCGGCGTCCACCGGGACGAGCAGCAGCGCCCCCACGGTCATGATCGCCGCGCCCGCGCCCGCCGTGCGGGCCATGCCCCAGCGGTCGCCGAGGAGGCCGCCGAGCGGGCCGAAGGCGACGAGGACGACCGGCATCGCGAGGATCGCCGTCGCGGTGGCCACCGGCGAGAGGTGCAGGGTTCGCTGCAGGTAGAAGGGCGCGAGGAACTCCGCCAGCGATATCACCAACGCGTTCAGCATGATCGCCTGAACGGGGCCCGCGGCCGTGCGAGCGCGCAGCAGGGCCCGGACGGATTCGCTCGTCTTCGTCCGCCACCAGACGAGCAGGGTCGGCACGCCCGCGAGAGCAAGGGCGAGCCAGCGCGGGCTGTGGCTCGCCGACAGCGACAGGGCGAGCAGCAGCGCGACGGCCGCGGTGCCGAGCAGGGCCGTCTCCGTCAGGAACGTCCGGTCGGGGCGGCGCAGGGCGTCGGAGGGGAGGCTGGCCAGCATGATGACCGCCACGAGGACGCCGACCGGCAGGTTGATGTAGAAGATCCACGGCCAGCCCCACGCCTGGACGATCAGCCCGCCGAGCGGGGGCCCGCTGACCGCGCCCAGCGGGCCGAGGGTCATGAAGAGGGAGCTCGCGCGTCCGGCCTGCTCGGGTCCGACGGCCCGGATGGTGATGGACGGGATCACCGCGAACAGGATCGCGGCGAACGCGCCCTGGACGGCACGGGCCCCCACCAGGTAGCCGATCCCGGGCGCGAGTCCGGCGGCGAGGCTGCTGAGGGTGAAGCCGGCGATGGCGAGGAGGAGGGCGGCGCGCGGGCCCGTCCGGTCGAGCCAGCGTCCGGCGGGGAGCGTGAGGGCGATCAGGGGCAGCAGGTAGCCGAGCACCACCCATTCGGTGGCGGACGTCCGGATGCCGAAGTCCCGCTCGATGGCCGGGAGGGCCACGGCGACGATGCTGGTGTCGAGGGTGGCCATGAAGACGACCAGGCTGCCGCCGATGACGGGCCACCAGGTGTTGCGCTGTGTCACGGGTTCCGTCCCAATAACTTCACATCGTGCGTACTTGTCAAGAATTACACAGCACGTGCAGTTCAGGCAAGGCGCACGGCTGGGACCATGGACGGATGGCGAGGTCGATCGAGGAGCCCAGGAACGCGCGGAGCCGCCGTTCCCGGCTCGCGCTGCTGCGGGCCGCGCGCGAGCTCGTCGAGGAGCAGGGGGTCGCGGCGACGACCATGGCCGCCGTCGCGGAGCGCGCCGGAGTGTCGCGGCGGGCCGTCTACCTGCACTTCGCCTCGCGGGCCGACCTGATGAGCCAGATGTTCGGCTATGTCAACGAGGCCGAGGACCTGGAAGGACGGTTCGCCCCCATCGGCGACGCGCCGGACGCGGTCGCCGCGCTGGAGCTGTTCGCGCGGCGGCACGCCGAGTTCATGCCGCGCATCCTCGCCGTCTCACGGGCGGTCGAGCGGGAGGCGGGCCGGGACCCGGACGCGGCGGAGCCTTGGCAGACCGTCCTGTACTGGCGGTCCGAGCTGAACCGCGCCCTGATCAGGCGGCTGGACGAGGAGGGCGTCCTCGCCCCCGGCTGGACGGTCGACACCGCCGCCGACATGCTGCTCGCGCTCATCTCGAACGAGGTGACCGGGACGCTCCTCGACGACCGCGGCTGGACGCCCGAGCAGATCGGCGATCACATGGCGCTGCTCCTGCGATCAACATTCGTCGCGCACGGGTAGGACTCCCCCCGTTCGGGGGTGGTGTAGGTCACTCGCCATGGCGAACGATCCTGCTACCGGGTGTCCGTGCGGCTACGAGGAGAGACCATGCCCGCAGTCGAGTTCCGTGCGGCGCGCGACTTCCTGCTCGCGCGTCGCGACGACTACGCGACCGCGTACGAGAAGTTCCGCTGGCCCGTCCTGACCGGGTTCAACTGGGCGCTGGACTGGTTCGACAAGATCGCCGAGAGCAACGACTCGCCCGCGCTCTGGATCGTCGAGGAGGACGGCGCCGAGGCGCGGTACTCGTTCTCGCAGCTGTCGCGGCGGTCGAACCAGGTGGCGAACCTGCTGCGGCGGTCGGGCGTGCGGCGCGGCGACCGGATCATCCTGATGCTCGGCAACCAGGTCGAGCTGTGGGAGACGGTGCTGGCCGCGATGAAGATCGGCGCGGTGCTGATCCCGTCGACGCCGCTGCTGGGCACGGCCGACCTCCAGGACCGGCTGATCCGCGGCAACGCCCGCCATGTCGTGGTCGGCTCGGCGGACACCGGGAAGTTCGACGGCGTCCAGGGCGAGTTCACGAAGATCACCGTGGGCGAGCCAGTGGACGGATGGGTGCGGTACGCCGAGGCCTACGAGGAGGCGGATTCGTTCACCCCGTACGGCCTCACCATGTCCCGGGACACTCTGCTGCTGTACTTCACGTCCGGGACGACGGCGAAGCCGAAACTCGTCGAGCACACGCACGCGTCCTACCCGGCCGGGCACCTGTCGACGATGTACTGGATCGGGCTGCGGCCCGGGGACGTCCATCTGAACATCTCGTCGCCGGGCTGGGCGAAGCACGCGTGGAGCAACGTGTTCGCGCCGTGGGACGCGGAAGCGTGCGTGTTCATCTTCAACTACACGCGGTTCGACGCCGACCGGCTGCTCGACACCCTCGAACGGTGCGGCATCACGAGCTTCTGCGCGCCGCCGACCGTGTGGCGGATGCTGATCCAGGCCGATCTCGGACGGCTGGCGAACCCGCCCCGCGAGGTCGTCGCCGCCGGTGAGCCGCTCAACCCCGAGGTGATCGAGCGGGTGAGGGACGCCTGGGGCCGGACGATCCGCGACGGCTTCGGGCAGACCGAGACGACCGTCCAGATCGCCAACACTCCAGGCCAGAAGGTCAAGCCGGGCTCGATGGGACGTCCCGTGCCCGGCTACCGGGTGGTGCTGATCGATCCGGTCACCGGGGAGCCGGGCGACGAGGGCGAGATCTGCCTCGACCTGGAGGACCGTCCGCTCGGGCTGATGACCGGCTACCACGGCGACGACGCGCGCACCGACGAGGCGATGGCGGGCGGCGTCTACCACACCGGCGACATCGGCTCCCGCGACGCGGACGGATACATCACCTACGTCGGACGCTCCGACGACGTGTTCAAGGCGTCCGACTACAAGATCTCGCCGTTCGAGCTGGAGAGCGTGCTGATCGAGCACGACGCGGTCGCCGAGGCCGCCGTGGTGCCGTCGCCCGACCCGGTCAGAGCGGCGGTGCCGAAGGCGTACGTGACCCTCGCCGCCGGATGGGAACCGGACGCGGCCACCGCGAAGGCGATCTTCGAGCACAGCCGGGCGCAGCTGTCGCCGTACAAGCGGATCCGGCTGCTGGAGTTCGGCGCGCTGCCGAAGACGATCTCCGGCAAGATCCGCCGCGTCGAGCTGCGCGCGAGCGAGCTCGACAAGCACCCGAGCTCCGCGGACCGTCCGGCAGGCGAGTTCCGCGAGGAGGACCTGCGATGATCTCCTCCAGCGCAGGTGACTCGTACGCGTCGGGCGTGTCCAGCATTCCGCTGCTCGGCGACACGATCGGCGCGAACCTCGCCAGGACGGTCGCGGCCTTCCCCGAGCGCGACGCGCTGGTCGAGCATGCGACCGGCCGCCGCTGGACGTACGAGCAGCTCGCCGACGACGTCGACGCCGTCGCGCTCGGGCTGCGCGATCTCGGCGTCGTCAAGGGCGACCGGGTCGGGATCTGGTCGCCGAACTGCGCCGAATGGATGCTCGTCCAGTACGCGACGGCCAAGCTCGGCGCGATCCTCGTCAACATCAACCCGGCGTACCGGGTGCACGAGCTGGAGTTCGTCCTCAACCAGGCCGGGATCAGGACGCTGGTGTCCGCGGCCGCGTTCAAGACGTCCGACTACGCGGCGATGATCGACGAGGTCAGGCCGCGCTGCGCCGCGCTGCGGGACGTCGTCCTCCTCGGCACGCCGGAATGGGACGCGCTCATGGCGTCGGGCCGCGCCGACGACCCGGCCGTCCTCACCGAGGTCGGCCGGACGCTCACCGCCGACGACCCGATCAACATCCAGTACACGTCCGGGACGACGGGCTTCCCCAAGGGCGCGACGCTGTCGCACCACAACATCCTGAACAACGGCTTCTTCGTCGGCGAGCTGTGCGCCTACGACGAAGAGGACCGCGTCTGCGTGCCCGTCCCCTTCTACCACTGCTTCGGCATGGTGATGGGCAACCTCGCGGCGACCAGCCACGGCGCGTGCGTCGTGATCCCGGCTCCGGCGTTCGACCCGAAGGCGACGCTGGACGCCGTCGTCGCCGAGCGGTGCACGTCGCTGTACGGGGTGCCGACGATGTTCATCGCCCTCCTGAACGAGCCGTCGCTCGACGACCTCGACCTATCGAGTCTCCGCACCGGGATCATGGCCGGGTCGCCGTGCCCCGTCGAGGTGATGAAACAGGTCATCGAGCGGCTCGGGATGAGCGAGGTCGCGATCTGCTACGGCATGACGGAGACGTCCCCGGTGTCGACGCAGACCCGCGCGAACGACTCGCTCGACCGCCGCGTCTCGACCGTCGGACGCGTCCTGCCGCACCTGGAGATCAAGATCATCGACCCGGAGACGGGCGTCACCGTCCCGCGCGGCACGCCGGGCGAGTTCTGCACGCGCGGCTATTCGGTGATGCTCGGCTACTGGGACGAGCCCGAGCGGACGGCGGAGGCGATCGACTCCGCCCGCTGGATGCACACCGGCGACCTCGCCGTGATGGACGCCGACGGCTACGTCGGCATCACCGGCCGGATCAAGGACATGGTGATCCGCGGCGGCGAGAACATCTACCCGCGCGAGATCGAGGAGTTCCTCCACACCCATCCCGACATCGTGGACGCGCAGGTCATCGGCGTCCCGGACGAGAAGTACGGCGAGGAGCTGATGGCCTGGGTGCGGCTGCGCGAGGGCGTCCCCGACCTGACCGCCGAGGCGTTGCGCGCGTTCAGCGAGGGCAGGCTCGCGCACTTCAAGATCCCCCGCTACGTGCACGTCGTGGACGAGTTCCCGATGACGGTCACCGGCAAGATCCGCAAGGTGCAGATGCGCGCGGAGGCCGTCGACATCCTCGGCCTCGGCGACGCGTAGGACGTACGTACCCGCCTTCGCTTTACTTTCTGCGGGAAGGGCTTTCGAGACGCCGTCTCACCGGGCATGCTCGGAGCATGGGTGCGCCAACGCCGGGGGAACCGGGGAGCGGATCTCCCCGAATGACGCGCGACGACGCGGGCGGCGTGCGGTCGGCGGTGCTCGCCCTGCACCGGACGACCGGCCTCCCCGTCGTGTTCGGCGGCGCCGTGTCCGGGACTTCCGGCGCCGGGCACGACCGCCTCCGCATCACCGAACTCGTCGGCAACACGACGGACTCGCTGAGCGGGCTCGTCGTCCACCACGGCAACGGGCTCGGCGGCAAGGCCATGGCCATGGGACGCCCGCTCTGGGTGAGCAACTATCCGTGCTCGGCGTCGATCAGCCACGACTACGACAAGCCCGTCGGCCGCGAGGGGCTGCTGTCGATCCTCGCGGTGCCGATCGTCGTCGGACGGCGGGTTCGCGGCGTCCTGTACGGCGCGCTGCGCGAACCGCTGTCGCTCGCCGACCGTGTCGTGGGCGCGGCCGTCCAGACCGCCCGCGACCTCGAACAGGACATCGCCGTCCACGACCGGGCGGACGAGGCGCTCGCCCGCTCGCGTCCCGTCGTGCCGGAATCGGCGGCCCGCTGGGAGGAGGTCAGGGCCGTCCACGCGGAACTGCGCGCCCTGGCCGAGCGGGTCGAGGACGCCCCGACCCGCGACCGCCTCCGCGAGGCGTCCCTGCGCCTCGCCGCCGCCGGGCTGGGGAAACCGGACGGCTCGCCGCGTCCCGTCCTGTCGCCGCGCGAACTGGACGTCCTCTCCTACGTGGCGATCGGCTGCACCAACGCGGAAGCCGCCCAGCGCCTGGGCCTGCTCCCCGAGACGGTCAAGAGCTACCTGCGCTCCGCCATGCGCAAACTGGACAGCCACACCCGCCTGGAAGCCGTCACCACCGCCCGCCGCTCCGGCCTACTCCCTTAAGCGGCCGCCGCACCGACCCCAACCCCATCGCAACCACGCAACCACTCAAACCGTCGCGATCGCGACCGAAGGCAGTTTCGAGCGAAGCAAGAAACTGATCGCGCAGCGAGCCGCCAGGCGAGACGGAGCGATGCAGCGATCGCACGCAGTGCCCGACGATGGAGGGCCCCCGGCCCGAAGGAGGAGGGCACTGCCATGAGCACAGCCGTGCGGTTCTTTCGTTCCGGCGATCGGGCCCGGCGACGGGGTCAGTCAGCCGTGTGAAGACGCGCGTCGTCCAGTACAGATCGGCCCCCGTGGCGCACTGCCTGGACGGAGCGCTCACCACACGCCGGCTGCGCCGGGCCGTGATCGCTCGGCCGCCCCGCCCGCTCCCGGGCGAGGACGTCCGTCCCCCGATATGCACTGAAAACCGTAACACCTCGGCGAACAACATTGTTCGTAGTAAACGGGTTTCCTCTGCCGGCCCGATCACGTTGGTAGCTTGTGCTTGTGGACTCCGACGGCTTCACCTCGCTGCCGCGCGGGCGTCATCACCTCACCCGCGCGCAGGTCTCGGCCTCCCAGCGGGAACGCATGCTCCAGGGCATGACACAGGCGGTCGGAGAGAATGGCTACGCCCGCACCACCGTCGCGGACGTGCTGAAGCGGGCGCGCGTGTCCCGCGAGACGTTCTACGAGCACTTCCCCGACAAGCAGGCGTGCTTCCTCGCCGCCTACCAGGCCGCCGCCGACCGCATCGAGGGCGTCGTCATCGAGGCGCTCGCGGCCACCGGCGAACCGGTGATGGGCCGGCTCGAACAGGCGTTGCGCGCCTACCTGCGGGAGCTGGCGGCCGACGCCGGCGCGGCGCGGATGTTCCTGCTGGAGATCTACGCGGCGGGCCCGGCGGCGACGGCGCTGCGGTACACCGTCCAGGGCGCCTTCGTCGAGGTCGTCGTCGGGCTGCTGGTGGAGGACGAGCGGTTCCGCAGCCTGCCCGACCCGGAGTTCGCGTGCCAGATGCTCATCGGCGGGGTCGCGTCCCTGGTCACCGGCATGGTCGCGATGGGCCAGCACGCCTCCCTCCCGAAGCTGTGCGCGCCGATCCTGGCGCACTTCAGATCACTCCTGGACCACTGACCGAACGACCGCGACCGCAAGGCCACCACGACCGCAAGGCGGCCGTGACCGCAGGCCGCCGTGACCCGCAGGCTTGCCGTGACCGGCGGGGCCGCCGCGCACGGCCCCGCCGGTCGGCACCGGCACCCGGCGAAGGGTCGGTGAGTCGACGGTCGGTGAGTCGACGGTCAGTGGTCAGATGAAGGTGCTGAGCGCGGCCGCCATCGCGAAGCCGACGATCGACAGGATCGTCTCCAGCACCGTCCAGGTCTTGATCGTGTCGCGCACGGACATGTTGAAGTAGCGGGAGATGATCCAGAACCCGCCGTCGTTGACGTGCGAGGCGATGATGGAGCCCGCGGAGATCGCGATGGCGATCAGCGCGATGTGCGGGTCGGAGTAGTCCTCGGCCTTCACCAGCGGCGCGACGATCCCGCCGGTGGTGACGATCGCGACGGTCGCCGAGCCCTGCGCGACCCGGAGCCCGCAGGCGATCAGGTAGGCGAGGACGATCACGGGCAGGCCCGCGTCCGACATGGTGGTGGCGAGGGCCTTGCCGACCCCGGTCGCCGACACGACCGCGCCGAAGAACGCGCCCCCGCCGATGACCAGCAGGATCATGCCGATCGGGCGGAGCGACCTGGCGGCGAGGTCGGACAGCTCCGCGGTCGAGATGCCGCGCCGGATGCCGAGCAGGTACATGGCGAGCAGCACGGCGAGGGTGAGCGCGACGACGGGGTTGCCGATGAACGTCAGCGTGGGCAGCGCGGGGCTGTCCTCCCACCACACGGTGCTGAACGTGGCGAGCAGGATCAGCACGAGCGGCACCGCGATGATCAGCCCGACGAGGGCGAGGGACGGCTCCGGTTCCTCCTCTCCCTTCTCGGCCTTGTCCTTCTCGGCGACGACGTACTCGTCCGGCACCTCGATGAAGATGCGCTTGCCGATCCAGGCGCCCCACGCGACGCCCGCGACGAGGAACGCGGGGATGCCGCAGATCAGGCCGAAGATGATGAGCCAGCCGAGCGGGACTTCGAGCAGCCCGGCGACGGCCACCGCTCCGGGGTGCGGCGGCAGGAACGCGTGCGTCATCGACAGCCCGGCGAGCAGCGGCATCGCGTACAGGACGAGGGAGCGCCCGCCCCGCCTGGCGGTGATGTAGACGAGCGGCGCCAGGACGAAGATGCCGACGTCGAAGAAGACGGGGATGCCGAAGATGAGCCCGGCGAGGCCCATCGCGAGCGGCGCGCCCCGTTCGCCGGCGACGCTCAGCAGCCGCCGGGTCAGGACGTCGGCGCCGCCGGACCGCTCCAGGATCGCGCCGAGGATGGTGCCGAGCCCGACGATCGGCGCGATGTGCCCGAGGAGGCCGCCGAAGCCCTTCTCCAGCACCGACTCCTTGGAGCTGAGCGCGGTGCCGACGATCTCCTCGACGCTCAGCCCGGCGACCAGTGCGAGGGCGAGCCCGGAGACGAGCAGCGCGATGAACGGTTCCAGCTTGACCTTGATGATGAGGAAAAGCAGGACCGCGATGGACACGGCGCACAGCGTCAGCAGGCCGCCCGTCTCGTGTTGCAGCCAATGGACCATGAGCGTGACCCTCTCGGTGAAGTGGGGGTGGGGGTAGCGAGGGTGATCGGCGGGGACGCGGGGAGTCGATGAACGGGAGTCAGAGGGGCGGGAAGTCAGAGCGGCAGGGGGTCAAAGGGGCTGGAGGGCAGAGCGGCAGGGAGTCAGAGGAGCCGGGGAGTCAGAGGAGCAGGGGAGTCAGAGGAGCAGGGGAGTCAGAGGGCCGAGGGTCAGAG